>BDTQ01000232.1 GCA_002898135.1 bacterium BMS3Bbin07 | reverse complement strand
GAATAGTTACTTCAGGTGGCGGTGCAGAGTTCAGAATACAATTACAAGACCGTGTAGGCGAATCCTTCCCGTTGTATACTGACTTAAACGCTAACGGCAACTGTGACGATGGCGAGGGCGTGCCTGTTTATCTGATTGAGGACTACACCTATCAGGTAGTTGGAAACGAATTACAGAGGGTCAGGAGATTAAACAGTGTTGACCCCGACACTGATATTATTGCTCAAAACATTGAAGATCTGCAATTTGCTTTGGTGAATAGTAATACGGTCAGGGTAAATATCCTTGCATCAACTGCTCGGCCTGATCCGAATTTTCAGGGACTGGGCAACCCGCCCCAAACAATAGAAAACCGTAACCTGCCTGCCACCAATGACGCTCTGAGAAGGAGATGGTGGCAGATGGAAGTTGCTGTGAGGAACCTGTAATGAAAAATAGACAGAGGAACTTAAGCTCAAGTGATATATTTAAGGGAGCGGATGGGTTCATCCTGATCATCTCCCTTCTTTCCCTACTGGCTTTAACAGCTATCGGGATTCTGGCAATCTCAACATCCACGACAGAAGTCATGATTGCAGGGAACACGAGGCTCAGGGAGATTGGCCTCTCTGCTGCTGATTCAGGGATAGAGCTGACCGAGCCGATATTGAGGAACACGAATAATCTCGTGTTCACAGATATTCCTCAGGCTGAGCTGAGTGACAGAATGCAGGACTTAAGGGCTGAAAGAAACTGCGTATCTCAACTGAATCCCGACACTGAAAATTTTCCGATTAGTATAGGAGGGAACAATAATGTCAGTGTTGATGTTGATTATGTCAGTGCTGGTGACCCAGGTCCTGGTTATGCACTCGAAGAAGGGGGACCACCGATAGTAAGAAAGAACTACATAATTAACGCAACAAGCAGGGGAGCATCAGGCTCTGAGACCAGAGTCGGTGCAGTGTATTTCCTCGTAGGTTGGTGTGATTAACATCCAGGAGGAGGGATTATGAAAAAATTATTCACGATCATGATAACTACCATCTTTTTTATCCTCTTTACAAGCCTGCCTTTTGCCATGGGTGCAGAGACCATAACAGGCACACTGTCAGGATATGGAAAGGATTTTATAGTTGTAGATGGGAAAAAGATAGCACTCTGTGACGACTACAGAATATCCGACTCCATTGATACGGATGATACGGAGGAAGAGACCGGCATTGATGGACTGATTGCTGTTGAGACAGTAACGGTCACTTTACAAAATACATGTGCCGCAGAAATTAAGGCAATAGTTGTGAGGAACTGACATGAAATACTTAAATAAAATATGGCTTGCGATTTCAGTCTCGATAATGAGCCTTATGTTTTTCCAGGCGCAGGCATTCTCAGCAACCTGCACTGTCCCAACCCCTGGCGATTATACTTCCTATCCGCCGTTTATTGGAAGTGTCGTGAAACCCAATGTGCTTATCCTGCTCGACAACTCCGGCTCCATGTTCTTCTTTGCTTATGACTTCAATGGCTCCGATATCAGTGAAGGTTTTGTGCCGGGCACAGATTATTACGGTTATTTCAATCCCGACAAATGGTACGAGTACCAAAATTCAAGGTTTGAAGAAACAGGCAATAAGTCTGCCCGTGCAAAGACATCAAATGAGTGGGACGGGAATTTCCTTAACTGGCTCACAATGAGGAGAGTCGATATTGCCAGAAAGGTCCTTGTAGGGGGAAAGGCCGTTTCGAGAGCAGGACAGGGAAACCCCCATGACCTCATTGGTGAACAGGCTGATTACAAAAGCAGGGGATACCTGAAGCGGTACAGCGATGCCGGGGATTATACTCCCTACGGCGGGGAGAGGTGTTTCAGATTTGAACGTGGATCAAGCAGTGTTTCAAAATTCGGGGTCGGCCCCTCCGACGGAGATTGCTCTTACAGTAAACTGGTCACTAACGGCTATGTATTTAATGTCAAGGTCCATCTGTCCGATGAGCCCCTCGGGGTTTTACAAACACTACAGGACAAGGTGAGGTGGGGACTTGAGTTCTTTAACACCAAGCAGGGCGGACGCATAAAGACCGAGATCGGTGACGGTCTTCCAAGCAGCATGATCGTTGCCATAGAGAATGAGCGTCCAAGCACATGGACGCCCCTTGCCGAGGCGCTCTGGACCGCAACAGGGTATTTTGCCCAGGACAGCACAACCGGTGATACCGGCCCGAGATATTATTCATCCAATAGTAACTCATACAGGGTGGGAGCCACTGCAGACCCGTTTAATTTTGGCACGGGATCAGGTGGACAGGCAGATTATGTCTGGTGCGCAAAGAGCTTTGTCCTTGTTATTACAGATGGAGAACCGACATATGACCTGATGTTACCGTCGGAGATAGAGGGATATTATCCGGACTATACAGACGGATCAGCCCCGGTACCCCCGTGGGCCGGGCCGGATTATTTCTGGTCATCAAAGGGTTCACACTACATAGACGACATCGCTCTCTGGGGCCGTGCTGATGTTTCAAACGGCAAGTACAGGGACCTGAGACCCAACCTGAAAGGAGACCAGTATATTACATCATATTTCGTATATGCAGCCTTCACCGGGGGATCCCCTGATGGCCGCCGGCTTCTGAAACAGGCGGCAAAAAACGGCGGGTTCGAAGACCTGAACGGAGACTTCCTCCCGGATATTCCCGAGGAGTACGACAAAAACGGAGATGGAGACCCTGACAATTATTTTGAGGCCCAGGAAGGATATGCCCTTGAGAATGCACTTATTAATGCACTCACCGGCATCCTCAGCCGTGTCCTTTCAGGAACTGCGGTAAGCGTGCTTACAACAACAGGCGAGGGTGAAGGTGCGGTTTACCAGGCTTATTTCTATCCATCAAAGATGGAGGGACTCAATGAGGTAAAGTGGCTTGGCTATCTACAGGGATTATCGATTGATGCTTATGGAAATCTGAGAGAAGATACGAATGGTAATAACAGCCTTGACCTCGGGACAGACCTGATAATACGGACATGGTTTAATGAGGCAGAAAAAAAGGTCATGGTCGACCGGTTTAGAGATGCAGATGAAAACGGCTTCTTTGACTGCATTGACTCGGATGGCGACGGCAGGATCAATACCGATACATGCACCAACGACCGGAAAGTTGACGCTATAGAGTTTAATGATATAACCCCATTGTGGGAGGCAGGAAGGCTTTTATTTGAAAGAGACCCTGCTGACAGGAATATCTACACCACAGAAAACGGCTCAACACTCCTTACAAACGGGTTCTCTGCCTCCAACGCCTCCACCCTAAGGCCGTTCCTGAGGGCGGCAGACAACACAGAGGCAGAAAATATTATCAACTGGATACGTGGAGACGACCTTAGCGGTGTAACCGACTCCGGCCATCCTGACGGATACAGGTCACGGACACGCACCATCGATGGGCAAACAGCTACATGGAAACTGGGGGATATAATCTATTCCACACCTACAAGTGTGGCACGGCCCAACGAGAAGTTTTATATTTATGACAATACATATGCAGCATTCAGGAATAAATACTATAACCGGAGGACGGTTGTCTATGCAGGCGCCAATGACGGTATGCTCCATGCGTTTAATGGAGGGTTTTATGACCTGCAAAACGACGCCGGTGCGAATATCAATAAATTCTGTATTGGTGGTGACGGCAACAGCGACGGAATCATCAGCGATTCGGAATGCTCATCAGGCACTTACAATCTTGGCGAAGAAGTATGGTCATTTATCCCAAGGGACCTGCTGCCCCAGCTAAAATGGCTCACTGATCCTGACTATACTCATGTCTATTACGTGGATCTGAAACCAAGGATTGCCGATGTCAGGATTTTCGACCCTACTGACGATGCCCATCCCGGCGGATGGGGTACAATCCTTATAGGCGGAATGCGATATGGAGGCAAGCCTATATGTGTAACAGACGACTTTGGATCAGGCACGGAAAACAGGACCTTCAGGTCAACATATTTTGCGCTGGATATCACTGACCCTGAAAAGGAACCAACACTCCTGTGGACGTTCACCGATGACAACCTCGGCTTTACTTCCGTCTATCCCGCTATCGTGAAAGTAGGCGCTGATAAATGGTTCACCGTCTTCGGATCGGGGCCGACAACGGATGTCAAATGTTCCCGCAGCACCAAAGGCTCAGTCTATATCCTCGATTTAACAGGGACATACGGCGTGGTTTCCGACTGGAATCTCTCTGGAAACTACTGGAAAAAATTCCCTTCAGGGAATAACAATTCCTTTATGGCAGACGCCATTTCAGTAGATGTAAACAATGATCAAACTTCCGACGTGGTTTATATGGGCACGGCATATGAACAGGGAAACGCGTGGCAGGGGAAGATGTTAAGGCTGGTAACACAGAATAGCTCGGATCCCGCTACCTGGAACCTCTCAACACTTTATAACCCGGGTAGACCTGTGACAGCTTCACCCTCTGCATCACTGGATGGAGACGGCAACCTGTGGGTATTCTTCGGCACCGGGAAATTCCTTGACCAGTCAGACAAGGAAAACACCGACCAGCAGGCTTTTTACGGAATAAAGGACATCTGTAAACCCTGGATCTCCGACAATTACTCATGTACTGATACCGTCTCCCAGGGAAACCTGCTCAATGTAAGCAATGCCGTTGTCTCTGTAGGGGGTGGCACCATAGCAGGGGTCACTGGTGCTTCCAACTGGACGGAACTAATCAGTTCAATTAATTCATCCGATGGCTGGTATATAGACTTCCCGATATCGGGAGAGAGGAACTTTGTAAAACCCCTGGTCATGGGAGGTCTCGTTGCCTGGGCAACTTACCTGCCTGACACCAATCTGTGTTCTCCTGAAGGAGAGAGCAATGTTTACGTTGTATATTATGAGACCGGAACCGCCTTCAGAAGTCATGTATTTGTGGAAGACAAGGGTACCGGCAAGCCCACTGTTGACAGGAGAAAGGACATAGGCAGGGGCGCACCGTCAAGCATAGTTGGAATGATAACCAAAAAAGGCACCATTAAAGGTTTTGCACAGACGTCAACAGGCGAGATTAAAGAGTTTGAACTTGACGCTCCGATTAAGCCTTACAACTATATACAGCGCTTCAAAAGTGGCGGAATCCGGTAGCAAATAGAGTGCTCAACCCCAAACCTCCTCCTTATATAACCCCGCCCCTTTAAGGGGCGGGGGTCTTTTTTATCTTATTGACCGGCATTAACCATCTCAAGGGAAGAGAAAAAATAGCCTATCTCATATTTTACAGACTCAGGGGAGTCAGAGCCATGGACTATATTCCTCTCTATATCAGAGGCCAGATCCGCCCTTATTGTCCCTGGTGCAGCCTCTTTTGGGTTTGTGGCTCCCATTATTCCCCTAACCTTTGCGATGGCATCCTCACCCTCCAGGACCATCACAACAATGGGCCCTTCAGACATGAAATCAGTAAGGCTCTCATAAAACGGCCTCTCCTTATGGACTATATAAAAACCCTTTGCTTCATCCCTGCTCAGCCTTATCATCTTGAGTGCTGCAACCCTCAATCCGTTTTTCTCAAACCTGCCAACCACTTCTCCAACAAGGTTCTTCTTAACCCCGTCAGGCTTAACAATTGAAAGCGTCCTCTCCATATACTGATTCCTCCTCATTCTTTCGTTATACAGCAGTTATTATTAATTGACATATGAACTATTATTAACCCGGCAACTATTCAGAGAGACATGCTCATTTGCAACATCAATCGGTTAACCAGTAAAAACCCGTTCTTCACACACCCCCTACCCCCTCTTTTTAGAGGGGAGTTATACACTCCCTGTTTACCTCTCTGTCGCTCCTTCCGATATGACCAGGAATGTCTCAAACTTTCCCCTCTAAAAAGAGGGGATTAAGGGGTGTGTTCCTTTGCTGAAAAATTTCTATTCTATTAGTGATTTTTCACCGCAGAGAACGCAGAGTTCGCAGAGAAATCATCAATAGTCAATAATCAATCGGAAATAGAAAATCGTCAATGGTCAATCACTAATCCTATCTTCTCAATAAGCCCCTTTACTGCCTGAACCGATCTTTCAAAGGAACTCTTCTCATCCCCTTCAAGCTGAAGCTCTATAATCCTCTCAACACCCTCAGAGCCAAGAACAACAGGCACACCTGCATACAGGCCGTCAATTCCGTATTCACCGTTTAGACAGGCTGCTGCCGGCACTACCCTCTTCTCGTCAAGCAATATAGCCCTGACCATCTGAAATGCAGAAGCTGCCGGGGCATAATATGCACTCCCGGTTTTAAGGAGTGCAACTATCTCTGCTCCACCGTTTCTTGTCCTCTCACTCAATGATTCGATCTTTCCGGCAGGGAGCAGGTCTGTTACCGGCACCCCCCTCACTGTAGTATATCTTGGCATGGGAACCATCTGGTCTCCGTGACCACCCAGCACGAGGGCGTCAACATCCTGAGGTGAAACACCTAATTCTTCTGCAACAAACGTCCTGAACCTGGCCGAATCAAGGACACCACCCATTCCCATAACCCTCTCAGCAGGAAAACCGGTCGTCACCCGGCACAACTGGGCCATTACATCCATGGGGTTTGTCACAACAACGACAATGCTCCCAGGACAATATTCTGCAATTCCCTTACTGACAGTCCTGACAACACCGGCATTTATATTCAGCAGGTCATCCCTTGACATGCCGGGCTTTCTTGCAGCCCCTGCGGTAATCACGACTATATGGGAGCCGGCGATATCCTTTAAATCATTAGCACCCCTGATATTAACGTTGACATCCCACAGCGGAGATGCCTCCATCATGTCCAGGGCCTTGCCCTGAGGCATCCCCTCAACAATATCATACAGAACGACATCAGACAGGCCCGACTGCACAATAAGCTGTGCAAGCGTAGCTCCCACATTTCCAGCCCCTATAACTGTAACCTGTTTTCTCAATCTCTATCTCCCGTCTTAGAAAATGCAAGAATAAAAGCTGACTTTAACCACAGAGGCACAGAGGCACAGAGAAAAACATAGAGCATACTAAACACTGAAAATTATGTAAAAATCAGTGTTGATATTCTCGTAAAAAGTCAGAAAGCAGCGTTTCTTGTCATTGCGAGCGGAGCGAAGCAATCTCTATCTGTCTGATTTTAAAAAAGATTGCTTCGTCGCTTTGCTCCTCGCAATGACAGTCATGGACTTTTTACGAGTTCATCAGTGTTAAAAAAATTATTCTTTCTCTGTGACTCTGTGTCTCTGTGTTTACAACTTCCTGTATATTTCACCGTGCCATTTTCTCGATAATCGCATCCGCCACCTCCGAGGTCCCGACGGCAGCAGGGTCATCAGCAGCGGGTTTCATATCATAGGTCACGCTCTTGCCTTCCTCTATAACCTCGGCCACGGCCTTCTCAAGACGCTCGGCAGCCTCACGCTCGCCTATATGCCTCAGCATCATCACTCCTGAAAGGATCATGGCAAGGGGGTTCACCTTGTTCAGTCCCTTATATTTGGGAGCACTGCCATGGGTAGGCTCAAAAACCGCTATATCCTTGCCTATATTGGCCCCGGGCGCAAGCCCCAGTCCCCCGATAAGACCGGCAACAAGGTCTGAAACAATATCCCCGTAAAGGTTCGGCAGCACAAGGACATCATATAACTCAGGCTTCTGCACAAGCTGCATGCACATATTGTCAATAATCCTGTCCTCAAACCCGATATCCGGGTAATCTGCAGCGACCTCCCTTGCCACATCAAGGAAGAGCCCGTCAGAGAATTTCATGATATTCGCCTTATGCACTGCCGTAACCTTTTTTCTTCCATTGGCCCTGGCATACTCAAAGGCAAACCTCACTATTCTCTCTGTACCAAATACGGATATAGGCTTGATACTTATCCCGGAATCTTCCCTTATCCGCTTCCGGGCAGCCTTCTCAATGTAATCGATCAACCCCAATGCCTCCTGAGAACCCTTGGCAAACTCGATACCGGCATAGAGGTCTTCGGTGTTTTCCCTTACAACTACAAGGTTTAACCCTTCGAATTTAGTCCGTGCACCCTTAAAGGCCCTGCACGGTCTCAGACATGCATAGAGGTCGAGGGTCTGTCTCAATGTAACATTGACACTCCTGAACCCCTTGCCGACAGGTGTGGTAACAGGCCCCTTGATGGCAACCCTGTTCTTTCTTATAGATTCAATAACACGCTCGGGAAGGGGAGTCCCTTCGCTCTTATAAACATCCTCACCGGCCTCCTGCACATCCCACTCTATTGGGACACCGGTTGCCTCTATTACCCTGACAGTAGCCTCTGTTATCTCAGGACCAACGCCATCACCCGGAATAAGTGTTATCCTGTGCATCAGAAGTTCACC
>BDTQ01000231.1 GCA_002898135.1 bacterium BMS3Bbin07 | reverse complement strand
AAGGGTCCCTTTTCTTAAGGCCCTCCTTATCTCTTCCTCGCTTACACCTTCTCCATTCAGATACTTCTCCATTATGACCTCATCTATATCCGACAGGGCCTCCAGCATCTTGTCCCTGTATTCATCAGCCTGCGCACGATAATCCTCAGGTATTTCATCCTCTTTAAACTCGGCGCCAAGGGTCTCGTCATCAAAAAAATAGGCCCGCATCTTTACTATGTCTATAGGTCCCCGGAATTTATCTTCAGCACCTATGGGTATCTGTATTGCAACCGGATTTGCATCAAGTCTTTCCACCATTGAAGTTACCGACATAAAGAAATCCGCACCCATCTTGTCCATCTTGTTCATAAAGGCTACCCTTGGCACGTCATACTTGGTGGCCTGCCTCCAGACTGTTTCAGACTGGGGCTCCACTCCCGCAGCGGCATCAAATACCGCTACAGCGCCGTCAAGCACCCTGAGTGCCCTCTCAACCTCTATGGTAAAATCAACATGACCGGGGGTATCAATTATATTTATCCTGTGGTCTTTCCAGAAACACGTAGTTGCTGCCGAGGTGATTGTTATGCCACGTTCCTGCTCCTGAACCATCCAGTCCATTACAGCGGTACCCTCGTGGACCTCTCCTATCTTATACGTTACACCGGTATAATACAGGACCCGTTCCGTAGTGGTGGTCTTACCGGCATCGATATGAGCCATTATCCCGATATTCCTTACTTTTTCTAATGGGAACCTCAAAACGTTCTCTCCTCTTCAAAAAGACACAAAATTGGTATTAGTGTCTGAAATATATTTAATATTGTTTCGGAATACACCCTTTTGCAGGAGTTAACTACAGGGCTGCGGGCTTTAACTTCAAAGAACTCGCAACACAACGCAGAGGCTTCTACATCCTACCACCTGTAATGAGCAAACGCCTTGTTGGCATCAGCCATCTTGTGGGTGTCCTCCCTCTTTTTAACAGATGAACCCGTCTTGTTGTAGGCATCCATGAGCTCCCCGGCAAGACGCTCGGTCATGGTTCTTTCGGACCTCTTTCTTGCAAAGTCCCTGACCCACCTGAATGCAAGCGCCATCCTTCTGCTGGGTCTTACTTCAATCGGCACCTGATACGTAGCACCGCCAACCCTCCTTGGCTTGACCTCAACAATCGGCTTGACATTCTCAAGGGCAATCTTGAAAACCTTGAGAGGGTCTTCATTGGCCTTCTCCTTTATAATCTCAAAGGCACCATAGCAGATCCTCTCCGCCACAGACTTTTTGCCATCTGTCATTATTGCATTTACAAACTTGCTGACCAGCTTACTGTTATATTTCGGGTCAGGAAGGATATCTCTCTTTTCAGCTACTCTTCTCCGTGCCATCTCTCGCTCCTATTTTGGCCTCTTGGCTCCATACTTGGACCTGCCCTGACGCCTGTCTCCAACACCCATGGTGTCAAGCGCTCCCCTTACTATGTGGTACCTGACACCCGGAAGGTCCTTAATCCTGCCACCCCTTATCAATACTATTGAATGTTCCTGAAGGTTGTGCCCGATCCCGGGGATATAGGCCGTTACCTCCATAGCATTTGTCAGCCTGACTCTTGCAACCTTTCTAAGTGCGGAGTTCGGCTTCTTGGGAGTAGTGGTATAAACCCTTGTGCAGACACCTCTGCGCTGCGGACAGTTCTGAAGCGCCGGGCTCTTTGACTTTTCCTTTACCCTCTTCCTGCCATTTCTTACTAACTGTGCTATCGTGGGCAATGTAAATCCTCCATTTAAACTGTTGTAAAGAAAACCAGAATATTTTATCCTAACAAAATATTTTTGTCAAATTTTTATAATCTTCAACCAACGAGAGATTACTATAACCTAATCAAAGCATTTAATGCAAGAGTTAATCACCCACAAATTACAACAAAAATCCATTTCCTTTATATTCCGTCTTTTTGCTACAATTCACCAGTGAGCAACCGTTAGGTTAAAAACAAACCAGTATGTTAAAAATCGGCAAAATACCATATACAAACCTGTATCCCATCTACTACTTTCTGGAGATGACATCCGGCAGCAAGTATGAGTTCATCGAGGGTGTTCCTTCCGATATAAACAGGCTCCTCAGGGAGGGACGGATAGACATAAGCCCTTCATCATCGATAGAATATCTGAGGAGACCGGAGAAATATATACTTATCAACAACCACTCCGTAAGCTCAGAGGGCCCTGTAGGCAGTATCCTTCTTTTCAGCAGAAGACCGGTCGAGACACTTGGGGGCTTCACGGTACTCTATACCCATCAATCAGAGACCTCTGCAGCCCTTCTCCGCATTGTCCTTTCAAGGTTTTATCAGCTTCAGTGCAGTCTGAAAAGCTCCGGGCTCCCTCTGGAGGAAGGCCTCAGGAATCATTCCGCCTACCTCCTCATAGGCGATGATGCCCTCATGGAGGCACATAAGTCGCCCAACCTATATATATACGACCTTGGTGATATATGGTACAGGAAGACGGGACTGCCGTTTGTCTTTGCCTTGTGGATAGCAAACAGGGGAGCAGGAGCAGAACTGAAATCCTTCATAACCGACCTCGATGAGGCCAAAGACAGGGCACTTAAGGACCTGCCCAAGGTAGCAGGGACGTGCCCCTTCAGGAAATGGCTGTCCGAAAAAGAGCTCATAGCCTACTGGAAAAAGCTTTCCTATGACCTTGACGACAAACACCGTCAGGGGCTTGAATTATTTGACAGCTACATAAGGGAAATGGGGATTTAATATGTCGATGTTCAGGACGGGTTAATCTGTAAAAGAGGTGCTAACCTTAACATAGTCCGGATTTAATCTTTCCTGCCAGACTGTCTGCACACCTGATGGGTTCGGGGATTCTATACCTGCCTGTGCATTTAAGAACAACATCGATTGCCCCCTGCAGGTCGATCATGTTGCCGGGAGATACAAAGACCGGTTTCACATTATCCCTTGTCCTCAAGACCACCCCTATGGTTTTGCCGTGATATTTTAAGTGGGAATATTCCCCTTTCTTAATCCCGGGCTCTGCGTAGTCTCCAACCAGTCTTGATTTTGCACACCCGATGGTGGGCATCCTGAGAAGAACCCCGATATGCGAGGCGATACCGAGACCCTTTGGGTGTGCTATCCCCTGACCGTCAAAAATGATTATATCCGGTTTTATGTTTAACTTATGGATTGCCTCTATTATTGCAGGGCCTTCCCTGAAGGAGAGATACCCCGGGATATACGGGAAGGAAACCCTTGTAACGGCATAGGCGTCACTGACGTGTATCAACTGCGGATATGTATAGAGGCAGGCAGTAGCGATAACTTTATCCTCAAAAAATGCCGCATCAACACCTGCAACATATTTGATCTTCTTTCCTAAAGGAACGATTCTTACATCTTCTCTCAGGCTGAGTTGTATCTCTTTTGCCTCTTTAATGTCTTTCGGCCAATTCATTTTTCTGAAAGATACCACTATCCGGCTACTTCTCCAGCCTGAAATCCATGTATTTGAGATTGAAAAAACCGTTCACTATCCACACGGTCAGCACATGCCTGCCACTGGGCAGCACTACCCCCCTCCTGGTGACAGTGGTCCATTTACTCCATCCACCGGTAACACCCTTCATCATGATATCCGCAACAAATCTCCCGTCCACTTCCAGGCGGATACCCTTTTCCCCGCCTTCCGGAGAAGCAAAAGGAACCGTAACAGTATACCTCCCACCCTGCTTGATATCCACTGTATACTTGAGCCATTCACCGTCATAAATCCAGCCAATGCCCCTGCCGTTGGTGTCCACCCCCTCGTTGACCCTGAAGCCGGTCTTTGCCGCCCCTGTATTCTTCCTGTCTGTATCATAATATGCAACACCCTGACCACCCTCATCAAAATACGGCAGCTCTATGCGCCCGGGAATGCTCTGCGCCCTTCCCCTGTACGGGCGGCTTGGGATGGTGCTTTCCACATAGAACTCCCTGGGGCCTGAGAATCCCACCAGACCATCATTGTCTTTTGCCATTGCCACAAACACATGCTCAGTCAACAGGCTGGTCACTCCCCTTAGATTGGCCGGCTTCATATAGTCTGTTTTAGAATAATAGTCATTATTGAAGGTCACTTTAAAACGGTAGGGCGGCCCTGTCCTTGTCTCCAGCAGGTAACCATTGTCAAAAAGATATACCTCACGAATATCACCATCCACATCTTCAGCCGAAACTTCAATAGTTACACTATCGCCCTCCTTCACGCTTCGTGGCCCGGAATCAACAGGCGAGGTTATCACCACACTGGGTTTCTTCTTGTCCCCGTTATCTTTTTTGTACACCCTCACGTAATCAATAACGTAGTAATCCGGCAGAACCGCATCCCGGTAATCACCGGTAAAATTTGCCCGCTTAACACTGCCTGTACTGGAGGAGAGCCACACCTGACAGGGCTGCGTGGTTACTGCCTGCTCCTTGCCCCAGCGCAGAACCTCCACACCATCAATATAAAAGATATATTCCAGCGGCGTCCATTTCAGCCCAAACACATGAAACGCATCCCAGTTGTCCACCCGGGTAATGTTGGTAAAAGACTTGGCATAGGCAGAGGGAACCCCTACGTGAAGGGCCTCCTGGACTATATTCTGTTTTCGTGATTTCCTGAAGAAATCCTCAAAAATATCTATCTCCAGACCGTTCAGAAACGGATTTGCCCCCCTGCCCTCCCTGTAGAGCCAGAAGGCAGCCCACCAGCCCGGCTGGGTTGTAAGTTTTAACCGTGCCTCAAAGTAGCCATAAAGGAAACCAACCCTTGACTTCATACCGCCAACTATCAGGTTGCCATGTTTATCACGGCTGAACCTGATGACGGCATTACCTTTACCGTCAAGGTAGACATTGTCCTTCCTGCGATACCCTTTTGGCCAGCCCTTCCCCAGGTCGTTCGGTCCCTCTTCCAGGACTTCCCACTTCAGGGGGTCAATCCCTGTCCCGTTAAACTCATCCCCCCAGACCAGCTTCCACGTCTTGTCAGAGGGAATATCCCCCATCACCAACGAGGGCAGACACATCTGCAATGCTATCACTAATATTAAATACCCTGTCTTTTTAAGAACCCGTTTATTCATGCACCCTTCCTTCCATATTCGAGAGGTTGTTCTGCGTCACCTGATTTGATTGTAGCAAGGTTTGAATGCAGGATCAAGTTCTTTTCCAAACCAGGTCTTCATAAAATCTTTAAATACTTTAGCCTTCACACTCTTGCCTTCAACAGATACTTTCCGTGTATTATTGATAATACAGATTATTTACAGACAGACACTCTCCTGTGCTATGGATATCTGAAAACAACTTCTGCCTGAAAGCCGGTTTTGCGCGATACCGGCAACAAAGGAGTGTATAAGGAGTATGAGTTTTCAGAAACAAGGCGTGTAACGGAAGATGCAAGGGCCGCTTACATTGACATACTAAGGGCATCGATACGGTTTTATGAACGGAACCTCAAGGCGCTTGCAACAC
>BDTQ01000230.1 GCA_002898135.1 bacterium BMS3Bbin07 | reverse complement strand
TCCCAGCTGATAGCCATGGATGAACCGATATCAGTGGCTGTCAGACGAAAGAAGGATGCGTCGATAAGGCGCGGTATTGAAATGGTTAAAAAGGGGGAGGCGCACGCCTTTGTAAGCGCAGGTCACTCAGGTGCAGTAATGGCCTTTGCCCTCCTGCTGCTGGGCACAGCTGAAGGAGTTAACCGGCCTGCCATAGCTACCACCATGCCAACCCTCAAGGGGCCCTTTGTACTCATCGACGCAGGGGCTAACGTTGACTCCGAGGCATCAAACCTGCTGCAGTTTGCTTTGATGGGAAATGCATACTGCAGAAATGTCCTTGGCGTACAGAAACCAAGGGTTGCACTGCTGAGCATTGGCGAGGAAGACACAAAAGGAAACGAACTCACAAAAGAGGCGTTCAGACTTATAAAGAATAGTGCACTGAACTTTGCCGGCAATATAGAAGGCAAGGATATCTTCAGCGGCAATGTCGATGTTGTTGTATGCGATGGTTTTATCGGAAATGTGGTGCTTAAGGTCAGCGAAGGCCTGGCTGAGACAATCATGAAGATGCTGAAGCAGGAGATTGCCGATATTGCCACTGGACGGCTTGCCTATCTCTTTATGAAACCTGCTCTCAAGAACTTTAAGAAGAAAACAGATTATGCCGAATATGGAGGCGCCCCTTTGCTTGGAATCAGGGGAACATGCATAATAAGTCACGGACGGTCTTCATCCAAGGCCATAAGAAACGCACTGAAGACAGCCAACATATCCGCCCGACTCAGGGTGGATGAGATAATATCCTCCGAACTCAAGAAAAACAGCAAGCCTTCCAGGCCGGTAGCCAAGGCCTCGGCATAGGAACAGTCAGGATGTTACCTCAATGCAGGAAAAAATAAAACAACCGTCTATTAAGGAGTTACATAATTGTTAAAGGCCAGGATCACCGGAACCGGTTTATACGTTCCCAAAAAGGTTTTAACAAATTTAGACATTGAAAAAATGGTGGATACCTCCGACGAATGGATCAGGGAGAGGACCGGCATAAGGGAAAGGCGGATCGCCGCAGAGGAAGAGGCTGCCTCAGACCTTGCATTGATGGCATCAAACGAGGCCCTGAAATCTGCGGGACTGAAAGCAAGAAAGCTGGACCTCATAATTGTTGCCACAGTAAGTGGTGACATGCCACTGCCCTCCACCGCCTGTATACTTCAGCACAGGATAGGCGCCAAAAAGGCTGCTGCCTTTGACGTAAATGCCGCCTGTTCCGGATTTATTTACGCCCTCTCAACAGCAGATGCATACATTCGGGCAGGAATATACAGGAGAGTACTTGTAGTAGGTTCCGAGGTACTCTCACGGCTTACCGACTGGACAGACAGGAGCACCTGCGTACTGCTTGGCGACGGGGCAGGCGCTGTAGTCCTGGAGGCAACAGACGGTGACAGGGGAATACTCTCTGTCAAGCTTAATGCCGATGGTTCGATGTGGGACCTTCTCCATATACCGGCCGGGGGATCGAGAATGCCTGCAACAGAGAAGACGGTAAAAGAGGGGCTGCACTATATGAAGATGAGAGGGAACGAGACGTTCAAGGTAGCTGTGAGGACACTGGAAAAACTCGTACTGAGTACCCTGAAAGAACATAAATTAAAACCCGAGGACATCTCTCTGCTCATCCCCCACCAGGCAAACCTCAGGATAATCAGTGCCACGGCAAAGAGACTCGGGCTGGGACTTGAGAAGGTAATGATCAATCTTGACCGCTATGGCAACACCTCTGCCGCCTCAATCCCCATAGCCCTTGATGAGGCCGTCAGGTCGGGCAGGGTCAGAGAGGGTGATTATATCATCCTTGAGGCCTTTGGCGGTGGATTGACATGGGCCTCAGCATTAATAAAATGGTAGCACAACTACTACAACCCACCGCCATCTCCTGATCTCTTGTTAGGAGTTCCTCTTTTCAAGAAAAGGCTTTATAAGGTCAATAGGAACAGGGAAGATAATTGTTGAATTCTTCTCTGAAGATATCTCTGTCAGCGTCTGAAGGAATCTCAACTGCAGTGTGGCAGGTTCGGTTGCGATAATCTTTGCAGCATCTGCAAGTTTCTGGGCAGCCTGAAATTCACCTTCTGCATGGATTACCTTTGCCCTGCGCTCCCTTTCAGCCTCTGCCTGTTTGGCAATAGCCCTCTGCATCTCAACAGGAAGGTCAACATTCTTCACCTCAACAGCCGTTACCTTTACACCCCACGGTTCTGTCTGAAAATCTATAATCCGCTGTAGTTCCGCATTGATGGCATCCCTCTTGGAGAGCAGTTCATCAAGCTGACTCTGTCCGAGAACGCTCCGGAGTGTTGTCTGGGCCATCTGGCTCGTACCAAAATAGTAGTCTTCAATGGCGGTCACTGCCTTTATCGGGTCCATCACCCTGAAATATACAACGGCATTGACCTTTACCGTAACATTGTCCTTTGTTATAACGTCCTGCGATGGCACATCCATTGTTATTGTCCTGAGACTGACCCTGACAAGTTTATCGATTATCGGCCATATAATCACAAGTCCCGGCCCTTTCACCGGAATAATACGCCCAAGCCTGAAGACCACACCCCTCTCATACTCCTTGAGTACCTTGATAGAGCTGGCAAGGAAGTAAAGAACAACTACGATAATAAAGACAAGGCTCAAAAACTGCGGCGGGAAAATCATCTTCTCTCCTCCTTTCTGACTTTTATTCTGAGTCCCGAAACAGACTCAACGATCACTTTCTCTCCCTTTTTAATCGGCACGTCACTGTATGCCCTCCAGTATTCTCCGTGAACAAGCACCATACCGTCTTCAAAAACATCCGTATGGGCAACTCCCTCAAGCCCCACAAGACCCTCAACCCCTGTTACGGGCTTTCTCTTCCAGGCCTTTACTGCAAGACCAACGGTTACAGAGAAGAAGAAGGCCGTTATAAGCACTGCCGGTACGATAAGGTATATGGAGAGTTTAAGAAAAGGCCCCGGACTTTCAAACAGCATGATAGAGCCTATAGTCATGGATATAATACCACCAATAGTCAGTACTCCACCGGAGGTTATCTTTACCTCCAGGACAAAGAGGATTACGGCGAGGATAATGAGAAGAAGCCCCGCATAATTTACAGGCAAGGTCTGAAACGCATAAAAGGCAAGTATAAGGCATATTCCTCCCACCACCCCCGGAAATATGGAGCCCGGATTTGTGAATTCAAAAAAGAGGCCATAGAAGCCGAGGAGCATCAATATATAGGCAATATTTGGATTGCTTATCAAGGCAAGTATCTTCAGCCTCAGACCCATTTCTTTCCTTACAACCGAAGCCCCTCCGGTATGCAGCACCTTCTCTCCTGCCGGTGTTTTCACCTTCATGCCGTCAATCTTGTCAAGGAGTCCCTCAAGGTTCCTGCTCACCAGGTCTATAACCCCGAGTTTCAGTGCCTCGCGGGCAGTGACGGAGACACTCTTTCTTACGGCGTCCTCTGCCCATTCTACATTCCTGCCGCGCCTTTCAGCAATGGATTTTATATAGGCCACTGCGTCATTTGTTACCTTCTCAACCATGGTCTTATCCATCTTGCCACCGATTCCAACAGGGTGGGCAGCACCTATATTGGTGCCCGGAGCCATTGCCGCAATATGTGCGGCCATTGTAATAAAGACACCAGCAGAGGCAGCCCTCGCCCCTGACGGGGCCACATAAACCACAACAGGCACCTCGCTGCCGTTTATGACCTTTATAATTGACCTCATTGAAGTATCAAGCCCTCCGGGCGTATCCAGTTCAATCACGAGTGCCTCCATCCCCTCTTCATTCGCCTCTTCAATGCTCTTCTCTATATATTCAGAGGAGACAGGATTTATGACACCCTGAACGGTTATAACCATGACCTGCCCAGTCCTGTTTTCTGCAGAAAACAGCAGCAGAGGCAATGAAAGGAAGAGTAAAGAAAAAAGGATGGCTGCCTTCAGAGTTTTCACAATTTTTATTATAGCTGATTAAGATTAAAAAAGATTACCGGCAGGAGAACGTAGCTGTTAGGGGTCAGGTCTCAACATTCAACATAACTTTCAGGCTCCCCAGATAAAACCTGCCTATGTTCAATGTTGAGACCTGACCCCTTCTTAATGAATGCAGGGCAGGCAATAAGCCGGGTTCTGTATGTAATGGTCATTCATCTGAGGTCAGGGATTGCTCCCGGACTCATGCAGCCTACCCGTTCCGCTCAATCGGGCGGGCCACCCTCAAGGCGGAACCTACATGGCCTTGCTCCGGACAGGGTTTACCATGCCTGCAAGGTCACCCCTGCAGCGGTGGGCTCTTACCCCGCCTTTTCACCCTTACCAGTCTGAGGGGTCAGGTCTCAACATTCAACATAACTTTTAGACTCCCCGGAGAAAACCTGCTTATGTTCAATATTGAGACCTGACCCCCGCACACAGGCGGTATCTTTTCTGTGGCACTTTCCCTGTTCCGCCATAGACCGGCAGCCCCGGCCAACGGCGGAACGGTGGCGCTTAGCCACTGTCCTTGCCCTTCGGAGCCCGGACTTTCCTCTCCGTAGACTCAGGCTTGCGCCCGTCTGCGGAGCGACCATCTCACCTGCCCTGCATTTATTGTAATTAACGGTCGACTCTCTGAACAGCCTTCTTTGCCAGGGAATCGGCTTCGCTGTTTTCTGCACGGGGGATGTGAGTTATATTATAACCTTTAAACTTTTCGAGGATGGCTCGCACTTTTTTATATAACGGGATAAGCCCTTCGTTCTTTACCCTGTAGAGGCCGGTTAACTGTCTGACAATCAGTTCGGAATCAAGACATATCCACAGCGCTTCAGCCCTGTGCTTAAGCGCTGTCTCAAGCCCCCTGATCAGGGCCCTGTACTCTGCCACGTTGTTTGTGGCATTACCTATCGGCTCTGAGAGGGTAATCTTTTTATCGCCGATGATTACAACAACCCCTATGCCTGCCGGACCGGGATTACCGCTTGAGGCCCCGTCAGAAAAGATAATGGCTTCCCTGACCGATTTCTTTGTCTTCAATCTGAATTCTTGCTGCCTTGCTCCTGTGCTTCCCCGGCAGCTGTCTCCTTACGGTACAGGAACCTGCCGCATTGAGGACATTGCATAATCTCTTCTGACGTCTTTATCTCAACGTAGATCTGGGGGGGGATA
>BDTQ01000229.1 GCA_002898135.1 bacterium BMS3Bbin07 | reverse complement strand
AAGACACAATGCTGGGAACACACCAAATGCGGGGTTGATAAAGCGGGTGATGGCGATGAGAGTACCTGTCCGGCTTATCCTAACTACGGAAGGATCTGTTGGGGTGTGGCAGGAACTTTTTGCGAGGGAAGAGCCAGGGGAATATTTGCACAGAAGATAGGTGATTGTAAAAAGTGTGAATTTTATAATCGGGTGGTTATAAAAAAAGACCTTTAGTTGTGTAACTTGTTCGCCTTATACAAAAGTTAAAAGGAGGACCATGAACGACATTAAAAACAGGGCAAAGCCATTTGAGTTTATGCAGTGTATAAGTATCCTGAAATCAACTGCAAAGAGGGCAAGAAACCTGCGCGAATTGAGAGACCTGATTGCTACTGTCAGCGAAGAGTCTATATTTCATCATACCTGTCAGTATTTCCTGAAAGGCCGAATACGTGAATACACAAATGATTTTGCTCACTGGGTAGGTGAATCCCTTGAAGAGAGCGCACTGGCTGAACAACTCTCAAGCATTGACCCCTACGAGTTCAAAGACATCTCTGAACTCAGAACCGCACTCCTTACTGTAGCAGACAATTATCTGGAAAACTTTCCGGAACCAAGGGAGGCTTTGGCCGGAGAAGAGTTTTACTTTAATGAAACCATAACCATTGTCTTCCCCGCCCGCATCAGGGCAAGGAATCTCGCCGAGTTCCTTATTGCAATCAGATACATTGACGGCGCATCTATTTACTATCACTTCTACGAGGCAAGGACACGCCTTGGCGGAGGAATTGATGACTTCTCAAAATGGTTTGATGAAGTGCTGGGTGAGCAGGAGCTTGCAAAAAAACTATGGGCCATAGACCCGTTCATGCATAGCATAGAAGGGATCAGGGAACACATAATGGAGATCGTTGATGAGAAGGTTAAAAATGATATGGAGATTACGGGAGTCGAGGAATGATAGCTAAATATGCCGGTATAGCACCAAAGGGCGATTTAATTCTTTTGCAGAAGCTTGGTGAAATATTCCGTGACAAGTCTTTTCTGCACATAAATTCCACACGCGCAGGTGGTGGCGTTGCCGAAATACTACAACGGATGATACCGATACTCAGGGACCTCGGCATTGATGCAAGGTGGGAAATCATAGAGGGTGATGAAAGGTTTTTTGACATAACAAAGAAGATTCATAATGCCATTCAGGGTAACTTTGAAGTTATAACGGAAGAGATGTGGCAGTATCACTACGAGGTCAATAAGAGGAACGCCAAAAAGCTCAATCTTGAAGCAGATGCAGTTCTTATACATGACCCCCAACCTGCTCCGCTGATTGAATTCAAGATTCAGGATTACTCCGAATCCGGCAATGCTCCATGGCTGTGGCGATGTCATATAGATGTCTCAAATCCCGTGAAAGAGGTTTGTGATTATCTCAGGCGATATTGTGAAAAATACGACGCCGCCATCTTCTCCGTCTCAAAGTTTGCCAGGGCAATGTCAATAGATGAGTTCATTATTCCCCCATCCATTGACCCGTTAAGTGAAAAGAACAGGGACCTGACTGAAGATGAAATAAGAGAAACACTTGAAAAATATAAAATACCGGCTGACAGGCCGATGATGCTCCAGGTATCAAGATTTGACAGATTTAAAGACCCTATAGGGGTTATAAAGGCTTACAGAATCGTCAAGAAATACAACGACTGCATCCTCATTCTTGCAGGCAGTCCTGCAAGTGATGACCCCGAGGGAGAGATCGTACTGAACGAGGTCAGGGAATATGCATCCAATGACCCTGACATACACATACTTCTCCTTCCGCCCTTTAGTGACAGGGATATAAACGCCTTGCAGAGAAGTGCAACCGTAGTATTGCAGAAATCACTCAAGGAAGGCTTCGGGCTAACGGTCTCTGAGGCAATGTGGAAGGGAAAACCGGTAATAGGAGGGGCTACAGGTGGAATACCTTTACAGATTGTGCATGGGTTTACCGGGTTCCTCGTCCATACATCAGAGGGAGCAGCGTTCAGAGTAAGGCAGTTCCTGAACAACCCCGAAATGGTAAGGAAAATGGGTGAAAGAGGTAAAGAGTATATAAGGAATAATTTCCTTATAACACGGCAGGCACGTGATTATCTTTCCGTCTGGTATGCGATTAAAAACGATGGAAAATCGGTCCTTGAGCTATGAAATACAAAAGGTTAAGGACATTTATAGAGGATAATTTTATAGACAAGGGTCTTTTTATTGTCTCAAACAGGGAACCTTATATTCATAAAAAAACCCTTAAGGGCACTAAAGTGGATAAACCCGCCGGGGGGCTCACATCTGCCATGGATGCTGTTCTGAAGGCAATCGGGGGCACCTGGATAGCCTGGGGCAGCGGCAGCGGGGATAAAGAGGCGGTGGATGAAAAAGATTGCATCGCAGTTCCTCCGGAAAACCCCTCCTATACGCTCAAAAGGGTCTGGCTATCCAAAAAGGTATCCGAGAATTATTATCATGGCTATTCCAATCAGGTGCTCTGGCCCCTCTGTCACATCGCACTAGACAGGGTCTACTTCAGGAGGAGGTTTTGGGAGGATTA
>BDTQ01000228.1 GCA_002898135.1 bacterium BMS3Bbin07 | reverse complement strand
TGATACCGAGGGCCTCGCAGGTCTTTTCCTTGTTTGCCACATACTTCTTGCTGGCAGGATTTTCACCCACAAGCACTACGGAAAGGGCCGGTTTCACCCCTTTAGACTTAAGCTCCTCAACTTCCTTCTTCAGTTCCACCTTGATGTCTGCTGCCACCTTCTTCCCGTCAATAATCGTTGCTGCCATCCAAACCTCCTTTGTTCCCTGTCAATTTCAATTTGTGGGTTAAGCACGTACTGTCTTAACTGATGATGCAATGATAAATAGCAAATGATAAATGGTTAATCTCAGTCCCTCTTCTTTATCAGCTCAAGCATCTCCTCCCTTGTTGACTGCTTGCTCCTGAATATCCCTCTTACTGCTGAGGTCACAGTCCTTGCCCCGGGCTTCTTGATTCCGCGCATACTGAGGCAGAGGTGCTCTGCATCAATGATTACCATGGCCCCCCTTGGTCTCAGCCGCTCCATTATCATGTCTGCAAGCTGTGCAGTAAGTCTTTCCTGAACCTGCGGCCTCTTTGCAAGCATCTCAAGTGCCTTTGCAAGCTCTCCTATGCCGACAATCCTTCCCTTCTCAGGGATATAGGCAATATGCGCACGGCCAAAAAAGGGCAGGAGATGATGTTCGCACACGGAATAAAAGGGGATATCCTTCAGCATTACCATCTCATCATGCGTTTCACCTTCTATGTGCTGCAAGAGGTCTTCCGGAGGGGTCTGAAGACCTGAAAAAATCTCCTGAAACATGGCTGAAACCCTCTGCGGGGTCCTGCGCAATCCGGGCCTTTCAGGGTCCTCACCAATCCCCTCAAGTATAAGCTTCACGCCTTTTTCAATCTTTTTTATGTCCATAACTTAAATTGCGTTACAACCGTCTGTCGTCCATCGGTTACAATACCCGTTTCGTTCATCGGTTACGTCTTTCGTCTCTTCATGTAACCCCTTACGGGCTTCGTTCCCGGTTGACGTCAAGACGCACAAACAGTTATCACTCTCCTGTCTGTAACTATTCTGTCGACCCTGATATCATGGTCTGCAACAGGGACCTCCGGGACTACCTGTTCTTCATAAGCCACTGCAACAAGGGGCGGCCTGCGCCTTATTCCGGCAATCAGACGGTCGTAGTATCCGCCTCCGTAACCGAGTCTTCCACCCCTTTCATCAAAGGCCACACCAGGCATCACTATAA
The DNA here is from genome assembly GCA_002898135.1 of bacterium BMS3Bbin07. Classification (GTDB taxonomy): domain Bacteria; phylum Nitrospirota; class Thermodesulfovibrionia; order Thermodesulfovibrionales; family JdFR-85; genus BMS3Bbin07. The sequence goes on along the minus strand of BDTQ01000228.1, from coordinate 10,315 downwards.
GTTCAAGCTCCTCAGGAGCCACTTCCCTGCCTTCAACAACTCCCGGCTCCGGGATACCCATATACCCAGGGATCAACTCATCCACAGACCTTATATTATAAAGCCTTAGCTCTTTTTTCGCACCGTCCACCTTCGGCAGCACCACCCGCTTACCCTCAGTCAGGGCATCCGCTATTATCGGTATTGTGTCAACTTCTGTCCTGAACGAGGCAAAGAGCATAACCGTGCCTGCATTCCTGTATTCTGTCAGCCCGGACAGTCTCTCCCGAATCATCCTGTCCTTAGCCTTCCTTACTTCTAAAGGAATTGAATCTCTTTTCCTGATAACCTCAGCTCTTAATCTGCTCTTTTCTTTATACATAAATAAATGAAAAACTGTAAACCACAGCTTGCTATATTTTAAAATCCCTCTCTATCAAGTTTTTCAACTCCTCAACCTCTCTCACCGTCTCAGGGCTCTTCTCATAGGGCGGCACACCCGAGAGATCTGCTTCCATGATTTCCGGGTTAAACTTTATTACACCAAGAAGGAGCATATCGCCCAGGGCCGAACGGATAAATTCCTCATCCCTCTCGTTTCTCACTTTATTTGCTACCGCGTATACCCGTTTTATACCGAGCCCTGCAACCATATCCCTTACAGTCCTTGCAGTCTGGATACTCCTCTGTCCCGGCTCCACAACAATCAGAAACATATCAACCCCTTCTGCAGTTCCCCTTGTCAGGTGCTCTATGCCGGCCTCCATATCCACAATTACGACCTCCTCCCTGTCAAGCACAAGGTGCCTCAGCAGGCTCCTCAGAAACACATTCTCAGGACAGTAACAGCCAGAGGCTGCCTCCTTTGACTTCCCCATCACGAGAAGTGTTATCCCGTTCATCCTGTAGCCAAACTCCTCAGGTATGTCGGCAACCCGTGGATTCAGCCTGAACATTCCCCCCATATTGCCCGGCCTTGCACCTGTCCGGTCAGCAATAACGTCAGTCAGCTCAGCTATTGGCCTTATTCCCTCTATCTCTTTTCGGGTGAGGCCAAATGCCTGGGCAAGGTTGGCATCAGGGTCTGCATCCACGGCAACAACACTCCTGCCTTCTCTTGCATAGATATGGCTCAGAATAGCAGAAAGGGTGGTTTTACCCACCCCGCCTTTACCGGTTACAGCTATTTTCATCTGGAAATTTTAACATTTAGGGATGAGACGAGTCAAAGGAGAAGGGCACCCGCCCCTTGCAGGCGGGGATACCAGGGTGAACGGAATCAATTCTCACCTGAACATTGCGTGGCACTGGTTGCAGCTCTTCTGCACACTCCCGGCAAGTTTGTCCGCTGCTGCTGCATCCTTTGATTCTATGGCCTTGTCAAGGTCTGTCAGTCTCTTCGCAAACACAGCTTGTATCTTCATAAAATCCAGAACCCTATCCGCATTCCTGTGAGGCTTAAACTCCTTCAACTCCTCCGCAGCCTCCACTATCTCGGCCACATCCTCACCAGCCTCTTTCCAGTCCCTCTCCTTCAACGCCTCCTGAGTTTCAGTCCAGTGCTCGGCAATGACACCCATCGTCCTGTGCTGCTTCATCATCTTCATGTCCATATTCTTCATGTCCATCTTCATCTCCGTGCCTGACTCCTCACCCTCTTCATGGGCTAAGACCGTCATACCTGACATCAACACAAGTGCAAACACCATAATAACCATAACCGTCTTCATATTAATCCTCCTGTTTTAGCAATAACGTTTCAGTGATAACCCGCATTCATCGGCAGCCGTCAATCCCCTCAATGCAAATCGGAAAACTCCATAAATTCATCAAGCTTATAGACTGCAAGTATGCCTGCTCCAGTAGTGCCGTGGTTCACATTCGAGATGATGATATCCTTTACACCCTGAACATCCTTCTCCTCAGCAATAATCTCGATCTTGATACGGTCGTGGATGTCTTCATGGTAAAGGCGCACCTCCTTGCCAAACCCCTTTACTGCCGAACACGTAAAGTGTATTCTCTTCTTTTCAAACTCACCGGTAATTTTATCAAACAATGCACGTCTTATTACGGCCATGACCATCTTATGCATCTCGCTCCTCCTTTTTGTTGCGGCTCAGACTCCTGCCTTTTACGGCAGCATATATCGCCGGTATCACGATCAGGGTAAGGATCGTCGACGATACCATTCCTCCAATCATGGGAGCCGCTATCCTGCGCATTGTATCCGCGCCTGCCCCATGCCCCCAGAAAAGCGGCAACAACCCGGCAATGATAGCGGTTACGGTCATCATTATAGGCCTGACCCTTTCGGACGTCCCCTCTATGAATGCATCGTAAAGGTCCTCCTTCGTATTCATCCTGCCCGCAAGCAGACGCTCTTCATATGCATGATCTATATAGATGAGCACCAGCACGCCGATCTCTGCTGAAACACCGGCCAGGGCTATAAAGCCGACCCCAACCGCGATACTCATGTTATAGCCTAACATGTAGATAAACCAGATACCGCCAACTATTGCAAACGGCAGTGAGAGCATGACAATTATAGCCTCACTGACATTTCTGAAATTAAAGTAAAGGAGAAGAAATATTACCAGGAGTGTAATCGGCACCACCACGGCAAGCCTCTTGTTGGCCCTCTCCATATACTCATACTGTCCCGACCAGACTATATTGTAACCCGGAGGAAGGTTTATCTCATTGGCGATAACCTCTCTGGCATTCTGCACGTATGTGGCAATATCAATGCCTGCAAGGTCCACATAAATCCAGGCGCTCATCCTTGAGTTTTCACTCTTGATGACAGGTGGTCCCTGGCTTATGCTGATGTTGGCTACCTGAGCTATCGGTATCTGGGCTCCGGTTGGGGTGGCTATCAGTATACGCTTCAGTTTTGGTATGGAGTCTCTAAACTCGCGGCTATACCTGACATTAACCGGATAGCGCTCCAGCCCCTCAACCGTCTCCGTCACATTCATGCCGCCAATAGCCGACTGGATGACGTCCTGGACATCACCGACTGTAAGGCCGTACCTGGCTGCCGCCCGGCGGTCGATATTATAATCAAGGTAATATCCGCCGACAACACGCTCGGAATAAACGGAGAGTGTTCCCGGAATCTGTCTCACCACAGCCTCGATCTTCTCTCCAAGGACTGCAAGGGTGTCGAGATTATCACCCATTATCTTTATGCCCACAGGCGTCTTGATTCCTGTTGCGAGCATATCTATCCTCGTCTTGATCGGCATTGTCCAGGCGTTCGTTACACCCGGCAACTGTATCGCCCTGTTCATCTCGTCCATTAATTCCTTGGGAGTTATCACCCTCTTCTCCGGCCATATCTTCGCAAGGGGAGTACGGATAAAACCGGGCCAGCCGGAGAAAAACCTCTCAACCGGCACTTCCCGCCACTCCTCCTGGGGCTTCAGCATGATGGTGGTCTCTATCATTGATAAAGGTGCCGGGTCAGTCGCAGTATCTGCACGCCCGATCTTGCCAAAAACCCGCTCGACTTCCGGAAAGGACTTGATTATCTTGTCTGTCTGCTGAAGCAGTTCCCTTGCCTTGGTTATGGAGATACCTGGGAAGGTACTCGGCATGTACAGCAGGTCTCCCTCGTAAAGCGGCGGCATAAACTCCCCTCCGATCTTCTCGAGAGGAAAGAAACGGTCCATCTTTCCGGCAAGGGTCCTGATCGGCCCTTCCGGCAGCTTCTCTACAACCATTGAACGGAACGGCAGCAGTGTCAATACCACAAGAACTGCCAGCGCCATGGTGACGGCCTTGTGGTGCAGCACCCAGCGGATCACTGGTCTATACACCCAGATGAGAAATCTGTTAACCGGATTCCTGTTTTCAGGCTTAATCTCCTGGGGCCAGAGTAGCAGCAGGGTCAGGGCGCCCATGAAGATTGCAATCGAGATCCCGAAGGCACCGAGCACCGACATGGGAAAGAGTGCTGAAATCAGCCAGAAGAGGAGGAATATAAGCGCTGAGACACCCACTGAGACCAGCCTCTGCTTCTTCCTGCTCCATAATTCGGGCAGGAGAGTTGTTTTGATAAAGTATCCCATCATCACGGGAACGAGTGTCACTGCAAGCAGTGCCGCTGCGGCCATGGAGTAGGTCTTGGTAAACGCAAGGGGCTGGAACAGTCTTCCTTCCTGGGCCTGAAGCGTAAAGATCGGCAGGAACGAAAATGTTATGATCAACAGCGAGAAGAAAAGCGCCGGCCCCACCTGTTTTGCAGCAATGGTTATGATTAACCAGTGGTCCTTGGTACCACCTTCCTTCTCCAGTTGCTTGTGCGCGTTCTCTATCATCACTATCGCAGCATCGATCATCGCACCTATGGCGATTGCAATGCCGCCAAGAGACATAATGTTGGCGTTGAGCCCCTGGAAGTTCATGACGATAATCGCCATAAGGATACCTACAGGCAGTGTAAAGATTGCAACAAAGGCCGACCTGAAATGGAGAAGGAATATTACACAGACAAGTGCCACCACTATGGACTCTTCTATGAGCTTCACCTTGAGAGTATCTATCGCACTATTGATCAGTCCGGACCTGTCATAGACGGGAACTATCTCTACACCTTCCGGAAGACCTGCCTTGAGGCTCTCCAGCTTCTCCTTGACGCGGTCTATAGTTGCAAGGGCATTCCCGCCGAACCGCATCAGCACAACCCCGCCTGCAACCTCCCCTTCACCGTCCAGCTCCGTTATGCCGCGCCTGAGTTCAGGACCAAGGTGTACATTGGCAACATCCCTGACAAGTATCGGCGTTCCATTATCGTCCACACCGATAGCGATATTCTTGATATCGTCGATACCCTTGATATAACCCAGCCCCCTAACCATATATTCTATCTCCGACACCTCCAGCAGGCGCCCCCCCACATCCTGATTGGACCGCTTGATTGCCTTCTTCACTTTTGATATCGGAATATTGTATGCAAGCAGCTTGTTCGGATCCACATCCACCTGGTACTGCTTCACAAAGCCGCCCACCGAAGCCACCTCGGACACACCTTCAACCGAGGTGAGCTCATAGCGGAGATACCAGTCCTGCATGGAGCGCAGTTGTGCAAGGTCATACTTGCCGGTCCGGTCCACAAGCGCATATTCATACACCCATCCAACACCTGTGGCATCAGGCCCCAGGGAGGGGGTCACACCCTCGGGCAAAAGGCCGGACACATAGTTCAGGTACTCAAGCACCCGGCTCCTTGCCCAGTAAAGGTCCGTCCCGTCCTCAAAGAGAATGTAGACAAAGGAAAAACCAAAAAAGGAATAGCCTCTCACAACGGTCGACCCTGGAACAGCAAGCATGGCCGTTGTAAGCGGATAAGTAATCTGGTCCTCCACCACCTGAGGTGCCTGTCCGGAGTATTTGGTGTAAATAATAACCTGAACATCAGAGAGGTCAGGAATTGCATCAAGCGGTGTCTTTGCCAATGAATAAATACCCCAGAGGAGAACAAAGATCGTGGCAAGTATAATCAGAAACCTGTTTTTTATTGAGTATTCAATTATCTTCTCAAGCATCAGTACTTCTCCTCATTTCCACAAGCGAGCATATCCCTGCCAAGATACGGGTTCTGAACATCAGCCGCCTTCTGCAGCCAGAATGCCTCTTTCATGGGACAGAAATAGAGTTTAATTCCTGAGGAAAGCGCACTCGTCCTGCCCGCACCCCTGACATAGGCAGCCATCACCCTGCTGAGCGCTGCAAAGGAATCACGTGCCTTCACGATATCCCCGGAGAGGAGTCCATCAATAGAGACCTCAATCGGACGTGTGATTTTCTCCAGGTTCCCATCCAGGTCCAATGCCTTTATCTTGCTGATTGTTCCGGACAGGGAACGCGCCCCTTCTGTTACATCAGCGGTTGATTCCTTAACCAAAGCGCTGTGTATACCTATATAATCATCAACTGCCTCTGCCATCAGCTTCTTCTGTTCCTTGCTCATCTCCGGATGGAGCATGGCGCCCTGCTTACCCTCAGCGCCCTCCTTTTGAGTTTCAGGCCCGGCGTCCTTCTTCATATCCATCTCCATCTCCATCTCCATCTTCTGCGGCGCCTTCTTGCTTACACCATCTTCCTTTCTGGTTTCAGCCCCGGCGTCTTCCTTCTTCTTCTCCATATCCATCTTCTGTGACGCCTTCTTGGCTGAAAGCATCTTGTTTATGGCCTCACGCAGGTTGCTCTCCGAATCGATGAGGAATTGTCCGGACACTACGGCTATATCGTCAGTTTTCAGCCCGGAAAGCACCTGTACAAATCCCTCGGCCTCCGCTCCGAGCTCGACCTCTTTGGGAAGGAACTTGCCGCCTCCCAGGGACGTTATCACTATATTGCGAAGCCCCGTCCGTATAACCGCTTCAGAGGGCACAAGTATGGCATCCGCACTGATCCTTGACTTCAGCACAACATTGACATACATGTCCGGCTTCAGTTTCAAATCCGGATTTTCAAACTCCATCCTGACCTGCACCGTCCTTGTCTTTTTTGAAAGATAGGGATAGATGAAGGTGATACGGCCCTTGTAGGTAACGCCGGGTTCATAAGGAAGTGACATCACCGCCTCCTGATCGAGCTTGAGAAAAGGAAGCTCGTATTCATAAAAAGAGACCATCACCCACACGCGGGAAAGGTCGGCAATGGTATAGAGCTTCATACCTGGATTCACCTTCATACCTTCAAAAACAGGCTTCTTTATCACCGTGCCGGTGGCAGGTGAGCGGAGAACCATGCTCTTCTGCACCTCTCCCCTTTCTTCCAGGGCCTTTATCTGCCGGGGATCAATATCCATCAACAGAAGCCTCTTGCGTGTAGACTCAAGAAGCGTATCTGCACCCCTCACCACATTCGCAAATGCAGAATCTGACGTCTTCTTCTTGTATTGAAGCGCCTGTAAGTATTCCTCCTGGGTGGCAACCAGTGCAGGAGAGTAGATGGAGAGAAGTTTCTGCCCCTCATCTACATCTTCACCCGTCGTGTCAACATAGAGTTTCTCCACCCAGCCCGATATCTTTGTATTGACGTCCTGAACGAGTTCCTCGTCATATGTAATATAGCCGACAGTCCGGATCGTGGCAAAGAAGGGTCGTTTCGTAATCTTTTTGGTCCGAACCCCCATATTCTGCACAGTGACAGGATCTATCTTGATCACACCCTCAACCTCATCTTCAGCCTCATCTTCATACACCGGAATCAGCTCCATCCCCATGGGGGACTTGCCGGGTTTGTCACTGATATAGGTCGGGTCCATCGGGGCCTGCCAGTACTTTATCTTCCTCTCCGCTTTCGCTGATCCCTCCTCAACCGCCTCCCCGGCCTTAACACCGGCAGACGTAGAGGTCTGATTCCCGTCCCCCCTTAAGGCAAGCCACAGCACCCCCGCAAACAGCAGGAGCACCAAAACACCAAAAGTGAAGACCTTTTTTATTTTAACTGCCATCTTTATTCCCTCCGTTCATTTTCATTATTCAGCACCCAGGATTCTGTCCCCGGGCCGTCAACCGGCTGCAATCTAAAACAACCTCTTCCCAATTGCAGCTTCAAGCTCTGCAAGTTTATTTTCATAGTCGGTGATAAACCGGTAATAATCTATCTCGTAGTTATACAGGGTTATCTGGTTATTGACAAGGGTTATAAAGTCCACCTTGTTCACCTTGTATCCTGCAATGGCAGATTGAAGTGACATTGTACTCTGTGGAATTATCCCTGTACTGAACAGCTCGATCTGCTGCTCATTCTCCTCCAACTCCGTCAGGATATCCTTTATCTGAAAAAACAGATTATTCTTCATCGAGTTATACTGCTCTGTGGCCTTCCTGATATTTGCCGCCTCTTCCGCTACCTTCCTGCTCTCCTTGTTCTTGTACCACAGCGGAATATTTATCGTTACAAAAGCAGAGACAAAATCAGTCCTCTCAACTGCTGAGGTGTCATCACGCTGTCCATAGCCTATTCCGACATCAAAGTCAGGATAAAAGTCCTTTTTGGCAAACTTATAGGCAAACCTGTATCGGTTGATTAAGTGCCGCATCCCCAGCAATACCGGACGGTTCTCTACGGCTATCTGCTGCAGACCCTCAAATGTTAAGTTGAATCCGGTTTGCCTTATCTCCCCTATATCTTCAAATGGCATCTGAACAGGTCGGTTCAGGAGGGTATTCAGTCGTGCTATCGCGGTCTGCTTCTTTTGCCTCAGGGAGATCAAGTGGTCAATCATCCTTGAAAGCTCTACCTGCGACTTCAGCACATCCTGCTGCAACCCCTTGCCAACGGCATATTTGGTCTCCGCTATTTTTATGAATTCCTTTAAAAGTGCCTTGTTATTTTCGGTTATCTCAATTGCCTTGTTTATAAATGAAAGATTGTTGTAGACAACCTTAACCTGCCTTACGATATCATTCTTCTTTTCCATGTACTCTTTTTTGACAATCTCCAGTTCCTGCCCAGCCATTGCTCCCTTTAATGCCAGCTTGCCGGGAAAAGGAAACTTCTGCATAATGGTCATCTGCTTCTGGGTCATCGGCTCCTGATTAAAACTGAAGGTATCCAGGGGTACGTTGACAATCGACAGTTTTAACCGTGGATCATCCAGGGATTCAGCCTGCGATGGTCTTTCCCTGTATACCCGGATTTTCTCTTCAAAGGCCTTGAGTTCCGGGTTGTTTTTGACGGCTTCTCCTATTAATCCGCTTAACCTCTCTTTATAATCCGGTCCTCCGGCAAAAACCCATCCGGCATTTATAACCAACAAGGAGATTAATATGGAAACAGCAATTTTCATTTTCATAAATGTCAAACCTCGGTTACTTTGCATTAATTTACTTTGCATTAATTTACTTTGCATTAATACTGAATGTTATTTTCTCAAACTTACCGCCCGGTCTCTTGAATCTTACATCAACATTCCACTGACCGGCCATTGCAAGCCCCAGGACTGCAGTATAACTGCTTCCCTTTTGTATTGCGCTCGTTTCATATTTCATTGCAGGCATTGCAGGCATGAAGTAGGCGAGCTCAACTTCTGCATCTGTAATGGCACCCTTCTCCGGATTGAGAAGATCCACAGAGATATTGTTTTTTCCAACAACCGGGGAGTCCTTCCCTATTGAAACCCTTACAGTTACATCCCCCACATTTTTTACCATATCAAAGCCCGTTGCATATACTACTGCCGACATGAAAAACAGACCTAAAAGAACAAGAAATATCCTCTTCATTTTTACTTCCCCCTGTTATATTTTTCTGGTTGTATTAAACATGAAGATTGTGAATACAGTATGAAGGAAATGTGAAAAAAAGTCGAGAAACTGTACCGAACCAGGATCCCCATAAGCTCCCCCCCTGTCTAAAACAGAATAACTGAATGATCGGTAATCAGGTGCTATCAATTTTCTTTTTTCCCTGCTATTATATCCCTATCGGCTCATTTTGATAAAGTACCGAGGGGGATTTGATTCATATAATCTTCATAGTCTTCCTGTACGGTAACTTATAAAACTTGCCGTCAGTTTATAAACCAGCAGGGAAACACATCATGGAGGACTTTATCATGGATCACAGCAAGCATTCAGGAAATGAAAAGCAGGAAAAAGGTCATGACACACATGAAGGTCATGAAGCACATGAAGGTCATAACGAACACGAAGGTCATGACATGGAGCACATGGAACACAAGGGCCATGACCACAAAGACCATCATGCCCATATGGTAGCTGACTTCAGAAAGAGATTCTGGATATCCCTGGTTGTCACCGTTCCGATTCTTATGCTTTCACCCCTGGTCCAGGAGTTCATAGGGCTCGGGGAGTCCATCAGATTTCCAGGCGATATGTATCTGCTCTTCGGCCTGTCGTCCTTTGTCTTCTTCTACGGTGGATACCCCTTTCTCAAGGGGCTCTTCGACGAATTGAAGGCAGCAAAACCAGGGATGATGACCCTGATAGCAATAGCGATTACTACGGCATATGTTTACAGCAGCGTGGTCGTCTTTGGATTAAGCGGAAAGATATTTTTCTGGGAACTCGCAACACTTGTTGACATCATGCTCGTTGGTCACTGGATAGAGATGAGGTCTATAATGGGCGCCTCGCGAGCACTTGAAGCACTGGCAACGCTCATGCCGTCAGAGGCACACGTGCTGATGCCCGACGGCAGTGTAAAGGACGTACCGCTGGAGAAACTTAAACCGGGTGACAGGGTTCTGGTAAAACCCGGAGAAAAGATCCCGGCTGACGGTGATGTCGTTGACGGCAGGTCATCGGTAAACGAATCAATGCTTACCGGAGAATCAATGCCTGTAACAAGA
>BDTQ01000227.1 GCA_002898135.1 bacterium BMS3Bbin07 | reverse complement strand
AATGGAAGGAAGCGATGTGAAAGACTCTGAACGGTTTTAAATTTCGCTGAATATTCACCCGGATGGATGCCGGAACGAGAATGAGAGAAAAGTCTATCACATCGCTTTCAACAACCTTGTGTCTCAGCAGGGCGCTATTGTTTGTTTTTTCATTTCAAATCCCCATAAAGCACTGTCCTGTCCCTGCCCCCTTTTTTTGCACCATAAAGTGCCTGGTCCGCCTTTTCGACCAGTTCATCCCCACTTGTTACGTCAGCAGGATATGAGGCTATACCGATACTTACGGTCACCTTCAACAGATGACCTTCTACCTTGAAGTCATGAGCTTTTATATTCTTTCTTACCCTTTCGGCTATCTTTTTGGCACCTTTTGCATCCGTCTTCACCACCAGGATGGCAAACTCCTCTCCCCCGTACCTTGCAGGTATATCTATATCCCTGACGGTCCTGCTGATTATCCCTGCCACACCCTTAAGCACAATATCGCCAACCGGATGTCCATAGGTGTCGTTAACCTTTTTGAAATGGTCGATATCAGTAAGTATCAATGAGAGCGTATCCTCGAAACGTTCAGACCTCCTGAACTCCTCCGTCAGCTTTTCCTTGAAATGGCGGTGATTAAAAAGGCCTGTCAGTCCATCGGTGAAGGCCATTTTCTTGATCTCCTCATGCAGGAGGACATTTGAGATGCTTACAGATGCCTGGTTCACCAGAATCTCAAGCAGATTAATCTGCATTGAATTAAAGGCATTCTTCTTTTCCGAAAAAACCGTCAGTATACCCTTAACCTTCGCCTCGTGAAAGAGAGGCAGGGCAAGAACCGATTTTACTCCCCTGAAATGAAATGGAAGCACTCTGGTTCTGAATCCGCTCACATCCGGATGATAAAGGGGATCCCTGTTGGCATGAACCATTTCAAGCAGTGTTCCCTTGAGAGAAGTTACCTTTTTTTCATTCAGATAGCCGGCCCCTTTTGTAAACAATTCATACGAACGGCCTTTTTTTAACAACAGGACTACCTTGCCTCCGGAAACCCTCACAGCACTCTCTACAATCCTCTCGCAAAGGGCTGAAAGCTCAAGCGACCTTGCAAGGGGGGCACTCTCCTCATGCAGGATACGGAGACTCCTGTATGATAGCTGAATCTGGGAATATACCCTCTGCCTCTTCAGTATCTTGGCTATTTCACGGGCTACGAGTTCCATTAACCCTATGTCCTGCTGATCAAAGGCCCGGTATCTCATGCTGTCGGCGCACAATACACCAAGGGAGGTTGTAAGTTCCATGACAGGAACAGCAAGCAGCGTTGAGATCTCGGCATCACTCAGATACCCCGGCCTGATATCTTTCCCCGGAGATTCGGCATAATGGAGCAGGGTTTTGCCGCTTCTGAAGACCGTATATATCAACCCGTCACCAGTGGTAACTATGCCTGACCTGCCTGAAGACAGCCTGCAGACAAGCCCGCTGTCTTCGTTGATAAAGAGGCTGACCGCATCTGCCACCATTGCCCTTTCAGCTATCCTCAAAAGCCCGAGAATATCATCTTCCACCTCCAGGACGTCTGTTAAATACCGGGACATCAGGGTATCATCATTAAAGGAAGGGGCATTATCGGCAAGCTCTTTGGCCTGGGTCTGCAGTTTGTTAAAGGACTTATTGTAATCCCTCATCCTGTTCTTCAGTTTATATAGATAGAGACTGACCGGCAGGGATGTCAGCAATACAATGCCCAGCAGAACCAATGCATCCATACGCTCCGAGGACAATAATTCCCTGACATGAAGCAGGGGCTGCAAAGATAACAGGATTAAAAAGGATTTGACGCTGAGGAAAAGGGCCGAAGCCACCATAAGGGGGACATTGACAAGGTGAAGCCAGCCGGAGTCTTTTACCTGAAAAAAAGCCTCAAAAAAGGCCTGAACCCCGAATATCAGGAGAAACAGCTCGCTGCGGTGTTTCGAATACCTTAACAGGGCACTGGAGATAAAGAGAATAAAGACTATTGAAAAGACTACAGGTCTTCTATCAGGAAGGTCTGAATAAAGACAGAATGACAGGAGAACCAGGAAAAAATACGGGAGGAACCTTATCAGCCCGAGTATCTGCCTCTTTTTGCCTCCTCCTCTTTGAAGAACTTCTTGTAAAGGACTTCCCACTCAGAGCTTCCCTCTATTATATTCTTTGAGTAGGACTGGATTTTACGTCTGACGGCCTCTTCAATCTCTTCCCCTGCCTTTAGCTCGTCTGTAATGGACTTCTGCATCTGGCGCCTGATCTTCCCCTCGTCCTCCTTGACAACAACAAGCCCCTTTTTTTTCAGCTCCTTCAGCAGAACATGGCTCATGTGGGTGACCTTTTCGTCTGAAAGCATCATAGAACAATGTTCCTTTCTTTTGCAAGTTTACGCTTTGTGAGATCAAAGAGCCTTCTGTAATCAAGACGGCCCTCTTCTATCTCGGAGGAATGGAGCTGAAGTATCCCCCTGACTTCATCATTAAGCCTGTCTTCAGCCATCAACTCATAAAGGAGAATCCCCTCGACAGCAACAAGCAGGTCCTTTTCCGGAACAGCGGATTCTATATAACCCCGCTTAACCAGGTCATCTATAATCCTCTTTGTCATGGGAGCTACCCAGGATTTGGGTATCCTCATCTCACTTTTCCATGAATGGCAGCAGTGCTATGTTTCTTGCTCTCATTATTGCAGTGGTAATTTCCCTCTGGTGTCTTGCACAGGTCCCGGTCATTCTCCGCGGCAGGATCTTTCCCCTCTCGGTTATATACCCGCGCAAAACCTTCATATCCTTATAATCAATGTAAGGTATCTTGTCTGCACAAAACCTGCAGTACTTTCTACGTTGAAACCTTCTCATTCTCGATACTCCTTTCTTTATTCAGTTAATCTGTTTTCTATTCCCTGACTTCTGCTCTCTTTAGAACGGTTCAAGCTCTGTCGTCTCTTCCGGCGGCGGGGTTTCATCTCCGGAACCATAGTCAGCCGATGCATCTTTCCTTGGCAGAAATCTCACCGTGCTCGCAATTACCTCAAACTTGCTCTTCTGCTGACCCTCATACTCCCAGCGTCTCTCTTTCAATCTTCCCTCAACAAGCACACCACTTCCTTTACTGAGATATTGCGTAATATTCTCAGCCTGCTTGCCGAAAACAACCGTATCGATAAAGAGGGTTTCGTCCTTGAATTCATTGCCCTGTTTTATACGGGAATTGACTGCAATACGCATATTTACCACAGGGGTACCCTGCGGGGTGTATCTAAGCTCGGGGTCCTTTGTAAGATTGCCTACAAGAATTATCCTGTTAAACATTTCCTACACTCCTTCAGCAGATTCAGCAGATTCAGCAGCTTCAACAGATTCAACAGCTTCAACAGATTCAACAGCCTCTTCGGCAACAGGCTCGGCAACAGGCTCTTCAGACTTTCTGAGCTCATTCATCAGGGCTGCTATCTGGCTCTTTTCAAGTTTAATTACCATGTACTTGAAGACCGGATCATATATCTTGTAGAAATCCTCAAGTTTCCTGATACATGTGGAGGGTGCCTTGAAGGTGTAAAGTATGTAGTAGCCCTGGGTTTTCCTGTTCAGCTCATAGGCAAGCTTTTTTCTTCCCCAGCGGTCTTCCTTGAGTACTTCACCATCGGCTTTGACTATAAGGTCGTTGATTTTTTGGGCAGCAGCTTCGATCTCTTCATCACTAAGGGCAGGGTCAATAATTACAATGTTCTCATAAAAATTCATTTCCATCTAAAAAAACCTCCTTCCGGATATAAAGCCCTCTCCAAGGGATAAGGGCAAGGAGTAATTCTCCCGACATTTAAACTCAGGGAGAATCATGCCTGACATATTTTATAGCACAATCATGGCAAATAAATCAATTCAGCCAAATTGCCGAGAGAAAAACCTTCAAGTTCTGAAAAGAACAATGACAGATATCAATGGCTTCTTATCTTAATTCTTTGCCGGGAATAACAATAATCGGCAACAGCCTGTCCGTCTTGCTTGACTTGTTACTTATTAAGGCTTTTTAATTCCTGAATCGTTACAAATCTTACGGCACAGATAATCATTTATCTCTCGATGGCGGGGAACTGCAGAAACCTTCTTCTCTATAGGGTTCATATAAACCGTGTGGTTAGAACCTTCTCTAAGAAATTTACAACCACAATTTTCAAGATAACAGATTAAGTCCTTACGTTTCACGTAGAAACAGTTCCGAAGGGTTCTTTTATTAACTCTTTTCCTCTGATTTCTTCTTCCACCAGCTGCCTGTTGGATTCAAGAACCAAATCTATTGCTTCCTTGAGGTTTTCTCGTGCTTCTTCTAAAGTTTTTCCCTGCGTATTTGCACCAGGCAATTCCTCCACATATCCTATATATCCTTCCGGAACCCTTTCAAATACTGCTGTTAGAGTACTTCCCATTTTTCACCCCTTTTGGCTTATATTTCTTAACTTGATTATATTATAACATTTTCTGGCCTGAGCTACTTTTTCAACTTTTATCATTCGCTTATTTCTTTAATCTTCTTTATCTTGTCTTCAAGATACCTTATGCCTTCTACAGCGTGTTCCCAGTTCATGGAGTCCTGTTCCCTCCAGCGAATTGCCTGAAACAAAACAGTATAAAATCTATTATATTTACTTCATTAACATGAAGCACGCCTCATTACCTCCGGACCCGGCATAACTACTCCCCGGTAACCTGCACAATTATATCCCTCTGCCTTCCCCTGTTATCAAAATCAATAAAGACTATCTGCTGCCACGTTCCCAGGGTAAGGCTCCCCTTGATTAGGGGAATGGTGAGAGAGGGTTTCATAAGAGCAGCCCTTACGTGTGAAAAGCCGTTACCGTCACCCCACCGTCTGTCATGCTCGTAGGTAAGGCCGGATGGAACAATCCTCTCGATGGCATCCCGCAGGTCCCTGAGCACACCGGATTCGTATTCTATAGTTGTAACAGCCCCGGTCGAGCCGGGACAAAAAACCGTTACCAGCCCGTTTTCTATCCCTGAACGTTCCAGAACAGCAACGACCTTATCGCTAATATCAACTATATCGGTAAACCCTGCAGTACTCAACGAAAAAGTCTTTGAAAAAGTCATCGAACCCTCCTGTCTCCATGAGCGGCCTCTGTCTTCAATGCTTTAAAGCAGATGTCAAGCTTCCGGCACATTTATATCGTATATCTTTTCTGCAGGTTTTGTAAGGACTGCTTTTCTTCCAGGATTCTTACCGTATGTTGCAGGCATTCTCTCACCTCCTGAAACTAATCTACATGTTTCAGCATGGATTTCTCAAGTTCAATTAGTATTTGATATGAAGGGAACCAGGAGCCTGAGTCGGCAATTACTCCACTTTTACTCAAACCGAAGACGCCTTGGGGGATTATTGACAGTAAGTGGATGTGGATATTTGTATGGGGTATAGTATGCCGTCCAGGTATCAGGGGCAGTGCATTTATAGAGCGTGTTTTCATCGGTTGCGAAATATCCCTCGTAAGGGATACAGGTTGGAGGCAGGGCCGAAAGGGGTCCCACACGGGAGTCAGGGATAGTATAAAAATCCCTGTTTTTCCGGATATGCGGAGAATCGGATTTAATATCCGCGTTTACTCCATTCAATGTATTGCTCCACTCGTATAGCGGGGCAAGAATCTGCTGGGGCCATTCCTGAGGAAGTGGAGGATCATAATTTGAAAGCAGATTGCCGGTGGACCTTCCTACCTGGTCCAAGCAAACCGAAGCCCGCAGAATCTTATACCCGTCTCCATTATTGAAAGTCAGGGAAGTAGCGTATTGATTAGAAGCTGTGGTAATTGTATTCTGTGTATTTGACAGAATTATGCCGCTATTGCCCGTAACTGTATTATGCAAGGAATATCCCCTCCACTGGTCGGGATTCCACTCCCTGCGATTATCAACCAGATTCCTTGAGGCATCAGTTCCTGAGTGCGTTCCTGAATCGTATGTAATGCCGTCGTTTCTGTCATACGGACTCGTTCCATCGCATGCACCCCAGAATTTAAACACGGTAGAATCCCTATAATTAGCTACATGCGCTAACGCTCCGTAACCTGTTAGAGTATTATTGAAAATCACTCCCGTCCCTCCTCTGAAGTGCATTGCGCTCCACCACTCCTGTGTATTTGCAAATGTGTTGTTGTAGACCTCATAGCTAAAAGCCGACCTGGACCTGCCGGTTGTTTCCGTACCATGATTTATGGCGGTTGAATTGGTCATATTATAACGGAACACATAGCGTGCTCCGCCACCGGCATCAATGGATGCACTGCTGGCAGCGCTGGCAAAGTCAAAGACATTATCCTCCATGTATACCGCTTCCTCGGTACCGAGAGATAGGGGACTGTTCCAGGAGCTGTCGCCAGAATACGAAGCATATATAGCCGATGTGCTCAGATTAAAAATATTATGGTCTATAACACCATAAGTATTGCCGCCTATTCTAATGGCCCTGGTTTTAAGATTCTCAAATTTAATATGGTCAATGCGCCAGCTTTTAGAAGTTCCGCCTATGGCGATGGCACCATTCCAGCCAATGTCTGTCGCTCCGCCCCGAATAGTAAACCCTGTTATGCGAAATGATTTCCCTTCCACACCAAACGCTCGTAACAGGATTTCAGCTTCTCTGCCGTTCTTGGGTATCTCATCTGTTATGATTGTCTTATCTGTTCCAGCGCCCTGCAGTGTAATCCGCTTGCTTTTATAAGTTGCCGGGGTTGTCCAGATGATTTCTCCAATCTTTACCTGAGCCGTCCAGGTGCACTCACCGGCAGGAACCTTTACGGTATCCCCGTCATTTGCAGCATCTATTGCCGCCTGGACATCCTCCCGGGAGCAGGTTTTGGCATCAATAGTGGCAACATGTGCTTCCACAATGCCGGCAATACTAAATAAGACTACAATCAAGAAGCATTTAATAAATTCAATCATTGCTTAGCACCTTCTATCCGACATTTTATACAGAATAACAGGCTCTACAGGATTTTTTTTCTTTCACTCAAAAAAACAAAAAAATTCCTCTACTATTAAATTAGGTAGGGGGCCTTCTTTTAAGGATATTCTATAACACAGATCACTGGAAGGATAGTGATTCAAATCACATGTTATCAAATTAGAGCGTTTTAAACATGACGCAACAATATAATCCCCTAAGTCTTTCTTCCACTGAAAAGATGTTCAACTCCAGGCCTCAAAGAGAGGAGGGGAGAGTTGTTACAGATGAACTATATTGCTGTTCTCAGGCATGTAATAAGATATAGAGAGAAGTGTGAAAGCAGGTAGTTATGTTGAATGTTGAGACTGACCCTTAATGTTAAGACACTGGGATTATTTCCCGTCTGAATCCTCTTTTGACTGATCTTCGTTCACAACCTTGGTATCTTCGATTTTTTTAAGATTGTAATACTTTATATTTCCAGGGGTGCAGGCAAACAACATATCCTTTAAGCTTTTCGACCTGGATTTGCTCTCTTTCCTCGCACGTTCAATAATACGTGCCCTTGTTTCAAGAAAAAGCTTTCTTGATTCCGGATTCATTTTTATAACCTCCTATATGAATCTTTAATACCATGAGTCACATCTTTATATTTTCATTTATAGTATAATTATAACATTTTTTTACTAAATTATCATCTTAACCCTGTCTGTATCTCTAACCGGAGAGGTAATCCTCAAACAGCTTCATGTTCCTGCTTATTACCTCAACATAGAGTTCCTTTATCCGGTTAAAAATTTCTTCTGCCGTGGTTTCGTCGTAGATATGAGAGGTTTTATTTCTATCCTCCAGCATATCAAGCGCAACTTCCGCATCCTGCAGAAAACCCCGTCTTGCAGCCTCTTTCACACAGGTTCGTGGACCTGCACACCTGTAACCTTCATATTCAAGAAGTATTTTAACGGTTTTCCAGAACATCTCAAAGGTAAACTCAAACCGTTGTATCACCCCATCCCTGTCAAGTTCATCAGAGGCTTCTTTAACAGCCTCATCGAGTCTTTTAAAGGCTTTTTTTAATTTCTCAAGTGAGTATTTTACTTCCTCCATCATAAAGCACCCTGCCTCCCTGAAGTATTATCCTCCTGAAATCCTTATCCGCTTTATCAAGGTTTATTAAATCAATTGTGTAAATTCCTGCTTTTTCATCAAGTTTATCCTTTATAAATCGTTCCATTCTTATATCCATATTCACCCCTTCAACGGCAATATCAAAGTCTGCATATTTCCCGGCCCGTTGCCTGGCCCTTGAACCGAACAGTATGATCCGTTTTGGCTGAAGATATGACAGCAGGACTTCAACAACTTCGTCAATTATTCTTTTCTCGTCAGGTATCTCTATACCTATGCTCTTCATGATAGTATTATACCAGAATACAGATTCATGGATTAGATAAATGAGAAGGTCACGGCGTGCTTTTTTCATGGAACGCTACTGACTTTGCATATAAAGCATCTCTTTTCAACTGCCTGTATGGTTAATTATCTGTTGACTCTCTACAAGCTTTAAAATCTCTGCCGGTTTCCTTTTCCTGCCAAACCATGAACAAGGTCTACAGAGGATAAACATTGCCCATCTCGACTATCCGCCACTTTCCATTGACCTTGCCAAGGGCACAACTGATATCCCAGCCCTTTGCAAGCAGAGAAGTTGCACTTTCAGGAACAGCCACAGGCCCAAGTGTGGCCCTTTCTCCCCCTTCATATATCCTAACCCAGAGTTTTCCGGGCTCCATCCCTGAAATGGTATACTGCTCAAACTCCATAAAATCTTCAAAATCATGACCGGCAGGGTCAATGCCAATGCCTGCAGATGCCCTGTAAAGTATCTCTGCAGCCCGCTCTGCCCGAGGCAGGTCCCTTGCTGCAGCGATCCCTTCATCTACTCCGTCCCTGGCTGATTCCTCTGAAATATACCCTTTTTCAGTCAGCCATTTTGAAAGCTTCTTCATGACAGTGCCTGAGGAACGCTTGAAATCCGCTCCAGCCATAACCTTTCTGACCATAAAATACCCGAGAAAGTCTCCCATGTTCTCAATAATCTTCTCAGGACCGAATATCCGGCAGAACTCCCGGTGTTCCGAACCCTCAGCGTTGCAGTACCTGTCAAAAAAGACTGCTTCAACCTTTGAAAGGCCTGTATGACCGTAGCCGTTCAGGTGGTCCTTCAGTAGTTCGATAACATCCTCATATCTCAACACTGTCCTTGGTTTCAGACGTTTTCTCTGTTCTGCCAGGAACTCATCAAGAACCGCCTCGATGTTCTTCTCTGCCCTCTCAGGGAACTTTATCACATTCTTACCCATGGTTGAACTCCCTTCCTGTCACAGCTTCCGTTATCCGAAAGGATTCAGAGAGCTGGATGACTCTTCACTTTTCCTTACCGGTTTCTTCCCTCTCCTTCTCAAATATATCCCACAGATTTATCTCTATCTCAAAGGCACAGAGTTTCAGGACCTCATCCCAGTTGAATATCTCAGGAGCACCATACTGGTTGTCTTTCAGGCAGTATCTCTCCAAATATTCCCTCTCCGGAAAGACGATTATATATTCCTTTACGCCGGACTGTTCATAAAGCACTTTTTTCTCACGCCTGTCTTTCAGTTCAGTGGCAGGTGAGACCACCTCAACAATTAAATCCGGTGCGCCCCGAATGTTGTCCTCGGTAATCCTGTCCCTGTCACAGACTACAAAAAAATCGGGCTGAACGATGTTGAAATCGTCAAACACTACATCAGTAGGAGCAATAAAGTGCAAACACTCCTTGAGTTTTGAAGTAAACTCATAATCAAACCTGCTCACAATTCTCTGATGCTTCACTTTCGGTGCAGGGCTCATATTGTAAGCTGCACCATCTATGATCTCCCACCTCTCGTCATCCGGCCAGGTCAGATAATCCTGGTAGGTGTATCTTTTATCTTTTTTAATTGCAAGCCCCACCATGCTCTCCCTTGTTTGTTTCCTGCAGAAATACTCTTGATTTCTAACCAGCTATCCTTACTGTTTGTACCAGAATCCCCCCAGCTTTGTCAATGAATCACCGATAGAAAGCCTGCCATCTCTCCATCTCTATTCCGGCACACAATTGAGCAGGCAGTAACCTCTGCAACAGAAAGATCAGGTTGTTTTTGAGCAGGCCATGAGTCCAGACTTGACTGACTCTACAATGGAAACCAGGTTTTCCCTGTTTCTGTCCGGCAGACTCCTTAATGCCCGGATACGGCCCGCGTAGTCCCTTGTAACAGCAAGCACCTCATCTATCAGGTCCAGCAGATAGTTTTTCCTGAAACCCAGGTTCCTGGTAAACAGCACGAGGGCCTCGCACAGCGGAACTTCTCCATACTGTCCAAACGGCATCGGGGTCAACATGTTGTGTATGCTGTAAGCCCGCATGGGTGTAGGGTCGTAAACAGGTGAGAAGGCAAGTGTATTGCCCCTCTTTATAATCGAGAGATTCTCCAGGTGCATATCACCGTTACCTGTTGCCAGTGCGAACAAAAGCCGTTTCAGAAGATACTGTTTTGCGGACTTCCTGTCCGTAACCAGGTCGATCGGAGAGCGGTCAATGGCACGTCCGATTGCGTCATAGGTGGTACTGTAAGGGTTTGTGATACTATGCTCACCTGAAGCAAATATGGAATACAAAGTCTCGGTTAACAGGGGGGTACAGTTCCTGTCACGGTCAAACCTCTCGATAACAAATGTCGGAATACCGTTAATCACGGTCTTCCACCTGCGCGGCACTTCAAAACCCGCCTCTTCGTGTATGTCCAGGGCCAGGGATTCAAGCTCGATAATGCCCGGATAGCTCCTTGTCTGCTCAAATTTCAGAATCACGTCCGTTACACCATGGACTCCGATCTTACTTGGAAGCCCTACCTGCCCTGTCCAGCCGGTCTCGGGAATTGTCATTAAAAGTTTCGGGATAGCACCGCCTACAGTAGGTGTGGCACCTATGATCTGAATAAACCCTGCGGCATCGTCATCAAACCACGTCAGGAATTCTTTCAGGGAAAACCCGAATTTGTCGGAGATCTCAAAAAGAGTATGTCTGGCAGGAACCCCGTACCACTCAAGTGCCTTCTCATCGTCTCTGAATACATCCAGATGGCCTATTCCACCATGCCCCGCCATCATCAGAATCTCCCAGTCCGCATCAAAACCCCGAGAGGGGACAATACCTTTTCCGGCCAGGTATGCAAGAACAAGCTGCCTCTGAAAATTCTTCTCACCCCTTGGCGGTATCAGGGACTGAATGGGAGGAAGCAGGTCAAAAAACTCGGTTCTGGGACGAACGATGGTTGTCTGCTGAATGATTTCCGGAGGATATAGAATCCCGACTCCGGGCAGACCGGTCTTCAGAAAGTCCTCGCTATATGTAAAACGGCACTCGGAATCAGTCACATAGATGCGCCCCATCTTCACCGGCCGCATTCCTATGCGTGTCCAGACAACTGCTTCACGGTCAGTCTTCACGGAAAAGCCCCCCTGATAAAATCTTTTCCAGGACAGGTGCAGCAGGAACCAGGGCTACCTTCAGCCCCACGGCATTGGCCAGCCGCACGAGGGTGGAAAGCTGCATGTCGGATGCCTTTTTGGCACGAGACAGTGTTTCCTGTGACATCCCTGCCTTCCGGGCAATCTCTTTCTGTT
>BDTQ01000226.1 GCA_002898135.1 bacterium BMS3Bbin07 | reverse complement strand
CTCGTAGACAGGATAAGGCTCGGTCATGTAGTCGATTTCCTTGACCTCTATGCAGGCAAATACCACTGGCCGGCCTTTAACGTGGCTGACTCCGCTCTTACCCTCGGCATAGCCCTCCTCTTTTACAGGACTATAATAAAAAGGGATTCTTCTGATTTCTCTTCCGGATAATAGAACTACTCGAAAGTTTTCGGGGAGAAACTGAGGTTACAAGGTGATTATATCCTTAAGATATCCTCAAGCTTTCTTTTGGGCACATGGTGAACGCCCTTTTCATCACGCCAGTATTTTATGCTTTCTCCTGCTGCAATCTCTTCAATAACAACCTCTTCCTTTGGCTTTCCAATTGCAAGAACAATGAGCACCTCGTATCTTTCCGGGATGTTCAGCAGCTCGCTGAGGCGTTTTCTGTTTACTGAGCCTATAATGCACCCGCCAAGCCCCTTTTCCCTGGCACCAAGCAGAATGCTCTGGGCGGCTATTCCATGGTCGCACCAGCAGTTTATGCTTATCTCTGCATCACCTAAAATAACGATATACGCAGAAGGCCGCTCGCCTTCCCGGGGACCGGGCCAGTCCTTCAGATAACCTGCCCACGTAAGGCATGAAAATATCTTGTCATTCTTCTCTGTATCCTTTGAGAGGATATACTTGAGCGGCTGGAGATTACCTGCTGATGCTGAAAGTCTTGCAAGATTTACGAGACCCTTCAAGGTCTCTTCAGTAACGGCCTCATCCTGGTAAAAGCGCCTGCAACTGCGGTTCTTCTTAATTAATTCCTCAATCATGTTTTCCTCCATTCTTCCTCAATAAACAGTCTACCGGACATTTATCGGTATGTCAAGCTAAATTGATAATCATTAACTGTCATCCCTGTGCACCCCTTGCGAATTTCAGACTGTGGAACAACCTGTTTTGAGCGCTTCCTGTAACAATGCAAAGGGATGGCCGGACCCAGGCCTTGTCATTGCCCCTTTTCCTCTGCTAAACTCCAACCATACTTTAAGGGAACCCTTTATCTGGAAAAGCTCTCAGGGAATACCGTGGCATGCTGTCACCATCAAAATCATCGGAAACAGGGGGAGATATGAGGGAAATCAAGAGGATAGGAATTATAACATGCGGGGGAGATTGCGGCGGGCTTAACGCCGTTGTCAAGTCAGTAACCCAGACAGCTCACAGCATGGGGGTTGAAACCCTTGTGGTACCCAACGGCTATGCCGGCCTGTACAACCTGATCGATATGGAGGCCCCGGTTGTTCTTACTCCGGCAAGGGTTGACAGCATTGACGCAAATCTTGCAGGGTCTGAGGCCGGGCACTCAAGGGTAAAGATATCGAAGATTAAAGACCCTGACAAGTACAGGAAGATCAGGGACGGGCTGAACAAGTTTAATATAGACGGTCTTGTCATCAGTGGCGGTGACGACACCGGCTCCGTCATGGTTGACCTTGCAGAGCGCGGCATATCCTGCGTGCATGTACCAAAGACCATGGACCTCGACCTGCAGCCCTATAGTGTGGGCGGAGACTCTTCCTTAAACCGGATTGCCCGGTTTACAGAGGAACTGAAGACAACAGGACTGAGCCATAACCGTATAATGATTGTGGAGGTCTTTGGAAGATACGTGGGACATACGGCCTTCAGAGGCGGGGTTGGTGCAGAGGCAGACTGCATCCTCATACCTGAAATCCCTGTTGACTTCGATGAGGTCTACAGACACATGAAGATGAGGTACATGCAGAGGGTTGAACGCAGTGATGTAAAGGCAGGAACCTATACCATAGTCGTATCTGAGGGCATTACAGACGCAAAGGGTGAGCATATCTATGATGAAGCAGCAGGAGTTGATGCATTCGGTCACAGAAAGCTCTCGGGTGCAGGGAGGTATGTCAGAAAACAGCTTGAGCAGAGGATGAATACCGACCCCGAGATCAGGGAGTTTATGAAGAAGAAAGGGTTTTATGTCCCCGGCGTGTATGAACTGCCGGAAATCCGGGAGGTAATTCCAGGGCACCTTGTAAGGTCAGGGCACAGCTCTGCCTTTGATGTAAACTTCGGCAAGGAGGCAGGCGCTGCGGCCGTAAGACTCCTTCTGCACGGGATTGACGGAATAACCGTGGTAAAGGTCCGGGGGCGGAAGATCTACTACATGCCTACAAAAGACGCCATTAAACAGAGGCTGGTTGATTTAAATATAGTCTCGCTCTTTGAACAGCAGGGGATATGCTTTGGCAGGGAGCCGGTGCCTTATGAGGCTGAGTTTATGTCTGTCGAAGGGGAACTGGAAAGGCACCTGTAAAGCGGATCAAAACGAGTCCTGGGGCGTCTTTATTTTTCATTCAGCTCCAGCGAGATGTGGTTTTGAGGAGAGAGATGCTGTTTTATCCCGGGATTCGGGATATATATGACCTGCCGTAGAGATCAAGGTGCACTTTTTCATATTGCAGTTCCTCCCGGCTGTGAGGGGGTTTCTTTTCATCGGGATATCCTATGGCAATAATGGATTCTACCCTGAGGTTCCCGGGTATGTTCAGGAGCCCGGAAACATACTCTTCTGCCGTGTAGCTTTTATCCTGTATCCTGTCCCTGATCTGCACCCAGCAGCTCCCCAGCCCCAGAGACTCTGCAGCCAGCTGGATGAATATGGAAGCTATGGAGGCATCTTCAATCCAGACGTCACATTTTGCAGGATCAGCACATACAACGATCCCGAGCGGGGCATTATTCAGGAAAGACGAACCGTGTTTTTTTGTCTTTGAAAGTTTTTCAAGCAGGTCCTCCTTTGTAACAACAATGAATTCCCATGGATTAAGTCCCCTTGATGAAGGGGCGCGAAGCGCTGCCTCAACAAGCTGATCGATCTTTTCAGCCTCCACCTCCTTCTTCAGGAACTTCCTGATACTTCTCCTCTTCCGGATAAGCGGCATAAACATAATAAACCTCCATAGTTAAGTTTCTGTGCCTTTTCTTTCCTGTCTCCTGTTATATTTTGTAGCCTTGTCCCTTGACAGCTCTACAGGGTATTTCTTCTCATTGAGCGCCATCTTTTTAAAGACTTCCCTTTCAATGTCAATGCCCAATTTATCCGCCAGTCTTGCAAGATAGATAAAGACATCGGCAACCTCTTCCCTTACACGTGCCATATCACTCTCGGAGTCAACAATCGTCCTTGACTGCTCCTCTGTAAGCCATTGGAACAGCTCAAGGAGCTCAGCCGCCTCGGCACACAGGGCCATGGTCAGGTTCTTGGGACTGTGAAACTGCTCCCAGTTACGCTCTTCCGCAAAATCCCCGAGTCTTTTCTGAATCTCTTTTATATCCATAATCGGAATTTACCGGTACCTGCCACCACTTTTCGGGGGATTGCTGCTTTTCCTGATTTCATGAGGGCTAAGCACTCTGTATCTCCTCTGCACCAATCAGCCGGGCTGCCTGCTTTAACGCGTATAACCGGCGCGTAAAGTCATGCTCCTCCTTTAACAGACGGAAGACCCCCAGCTGCTCTAAAATATCCCGAACCGGTGGCTGCGCCCCTGACAGGAAGACGTGACGGC
>BDTQ01000225.1 GCA_002898135.1 bacterium BMS3Bbin07 | reverse complement strand
ATATATCAATGCTGTCTTCAGATAATATCTCTCTGAAGGAAAGAGAGGTCTTCGGGATTGACCATCCCGCAGCAGGAGGAAATTTTCTCGAAAATGCCCTGCTGCCTGAGGAGATTGTATGCTCGGTCAGATATCACCACAAGCCCTCAATGTGTACTCGTTACAGGGAGACCTCATCTGTCATATCTCTTGCAGAAGCACTATCAAGGAGCTTCTTCCCTAAAATCGAAGACGATGGCATATGGACCGAAGAGCACGACGCCATTGTGCTGGAGCTTTCACTTGATGAAGGCAAGCTAAAGAAAGTCCGGGAAAAGGCTGGAGAAGAAGCCGCAACAATGCAGGAACTCTTTACTCTGTAGCCAACCTCTTGGATTTATTGCCCGATTTCAGTGATAAATGGTTGTTGAAAGCGATATAATAAACACTTCCTTCCCTTGGTTGAGGTTTTTTATGGCTGGATTTGGGTATTAGCTTTATTTTTATATACTCAAGTGTCGACAAATCATGTTAGAATTATTGCAGGTCCAATCGATACTTTACAGTTATAACTATTAAACCCTGATCCATGATATCACAAATCGTTCATAAGCTTAAGACAGCAAGTCTGTGGCATCTTGTCTGGATATCAGTGCTTCTGACGGAAATCCTGACAGCGCTGACAAATGTCATTACAGGGCTGATAATTTATGGAGAAGTCCGTCCCGGTCTACTCATGACAGGCGCTGTTGATGCTTTTGTGCTTTCCCTAATCATTGCTTCCATTGTTGCTTTTCTTGTTAAACACCTTCGGGAGACCGAAAGGGCTCTGACAAGGAAAACAGTTTATCTTGACAACATAATGCGCTCATTTGCAGACATGGCCATGGCTGCCACAGACCTGGAGTTTCGTATAATCTACTATAATCCGGTGGCTGAAAAGTTTTTTGGTTACAAGGCAGATGAGGTCATTGGACGGACTGTCATGGAGATGCATACAAGAGAAAAGGTAGACCCGGCCCATTTTGGTCACGCCATGGAAAAGGTCAGGGAAGAAGGCGAATACAGATATACAATAAGGCAGGAGACGGAAGACGGGACCAGGATACTTGAATCAAGAGTCTCCGGCATACTGGACGAAAAAGGCGAACTTGCCGGATTTGTATTAACATCAAGCGATGTCACCGAACGTGAACTGTCAAGGGAAAAACTTAAAGTCCGCGCGAACCAGCAGGCAGTCGTGGCTGAACTCGGGCAGCGCGCACTTTCCGGTACCGGGCCTTCCACACTGATGGAGGAAGCTGTTTCCTTTGTTGCCCGTACCCTTGAAGTGGAGTATTGCAAGGTACTGGAACTACTTCCGGATGGCGACGAATTCCTGTTACGTGCCGGTGTGGGCTGGAAAGACGGGCTTACAGGGCATACAACAGTTGGAACAGAGAGAGACTCACAGGCTGGATATACCCTTTTCTCCAGCAAGCCGGTCGTTGTTGAAGACCTCCGGACTGAAAGCCGGTTCAGAGGTCCGCAGTTGCTCACCGACCACGGAGTAGTAAGTGGTGTAAGCGTTATCATTCATGGAAAGGAACGGCCCTTTGGTATCCTCGGTGCACATACAACCAGTTTTCGCAAATTCACCAAAGATGATATTCACTTCCTCCAGGCCGTATCCAATGTACTCGCTACAGCAATTGAGCGCTCCCGTGCAGAAGAAACAATTGCCGCTGAAAAAGAACGACTTGCCGTAACCCTGCAGTCAATCGGCGATGGCGTTATAACTACCGACACAGATGGAAATATTGTTCTGATAAACAAGATAGCAGAAGAGCTTACAGGCTGGAGACAGACAGATGCCGTTAAAAAACCTCTGACCGAGATATTCCACATAATCAATGAAAAGACCAGAGAACCCGTAGAGAACCCCGCAGTGAAGGTACTGAAAACCCGGAGTATCGTTGGTTTTGCAGACAATACAGTCCTTAAAGCCAGAGACGGCACAGAGCGGATTATAGCCGACAGCGCTGCGCCCATCTGTGACAGGAAGGGTGAAGTTATCGGTGTGGTCCTTGTGCTTCGCGATATTACGGAGAAACTGAAGCTGGAGGGAGAGATATTAAAAACACAGAAACTCGAATCATTAGGTGTACTTGCCGGTGGGATAGCCCATGATTTCAACAACCTGTTGACTGCAATTCTGGGCAACATCTCCATCGCAAAAACTTATATAAAGCCTGAAGATAAAATATTCGAGAGATTGACGGATGCGGAAAAGGCATCTTTGCGGGCCAAGGGCCTGACCAGACAACTGCTGACCTTTGCAAAGGGCGGAGAGGTTGTGAAAAAAACAGCCTCGGTAGCAGAGATAATAAAGGACTCATCATGTTTTGCATTAAGGGGGTCTAACGTCTTGTGTAAGGTCTCCATTGCAGAAGACCTCCGGCCGGTAGAGATAGATAAGGCACAGTTCAGTCAGGTCATAGACAATCTCATAATTAATGCCCAGCAAGCCATGCCAGGCGGCGGAACGGTTGAGGTAAGTGCAGAAAACATATCAGTCGGGTCAGAAGAAATGCTGCCTTTGAAAGAGGGAGATTTTATTAAATTATCTATACAAGACCAGGGCATTGGAATCCCGAAAAAACACCTTCAAAAGATATTTGACCCATACTTTACCACCAAAGAGAAGGGAAACGGGCTCGGACTTGCAATCACCTATTCCATTATCAGGAAACATGACGGATACATTACCGTGGAATCTGAACCCGACATCGGAACAACCTTCCATATCTATCTTCCCGCATCGTTGAAACAGAGTCCTGCAGTAGCGGATTTTGAGGAAAAAATCCATACCGGTTGGGGGAAAATTCTCATAATGGATGATGAAGGAATCGTCAGAGATGTTGCCGGACAGATGCTCAGACTTATCGGATACGAAGTCGAGTTTGCAGCAGACGGCGCTGAAATGCTTGAAATTTACAAAAAAGCAAGGGAATCCGGAGAGCCCTATGATGCAGTGATCATGGATCTGACTGTACCGGGAGGCATGGGAGGAAAGGATGCCATAGGTAAACTGCTTGAAATCTGTCCGGTGGTCAAGGCAATTGTCTCAAGCGGTTATTCCAACGACCCGATAATGGCTGACTACAGGAAATACGGCTTTTACGGCGTTGTGGCAAAACCCTATAAACTTCAGCAACTCAGCCAGGTATTGCATGAAGCACTTTTTGAAGAGAGTTGAACTGATATTAATAAGGAGGAAACTATGGAATACAGGGTTGGAAGTATCGGCAGGATAATAGTTATACGTTTTAGTGACGGAGAGGACCTTCTTGACGGCCTGACAGAAGTTGCCAGGAAAGAGGATATCAGGTCGGCAATGTTCCACATTGTTGGAGGCCTTAAGAAGGGCGGCTTTGTTGTTGGTCCTGAAGAGGAGAAGATGCCGCCAAAACCGGTATGGAGAGAACTCAGGGAAAGTCACGAGACCTTTGGATTTGGAACCATTTTTTGGGATGAAGAAGAACCCAGGATACACTTCCATGGGGCCTATGCTAAAAAAGACACCGTTAAATCCGGCTGTCTCAGGAGAGACTCGGAGGTCTTTCTTATTCTTGAAGTCGTTATATTTGAACTGAGGGGAATCGATGCCAGGAGAATCCCGGACGCAGAGACAGGGCTTTCATTGCTCGGATTCGTCAGTTAAGGTATCAGATGGTGTCTCTGAAGTTTCTTCGGCACATACCATTTTGGAAGGTTGTAGGATATGCCAATGGGTGAGGGCTTTATCCCCCTGAATCTATTATGTACTATCGGAAGTGCGTCAGGCACATAGAGAAAGATATAGGGGACCTCTTCTGCAAGTATCTCCTGCATCCTGTAGTAGGCCCTCTTCCTCTTTTCAATATCAAAAGTCCTTCTCCCTTGCTCCAACAGACTGTCCACCTCCTTGTTCCGGTAGGATACAAAATTAAACTCCTTCTCACCTGTCTTGCTTGAATGCCAGATATCATATTGGTCAGGGTCAAGGCCTATCGACCAGCCAAGTATTACTGCCTCAAAACTCCTCTTGTCAATAAATTCATTAATAAAAGTGCTCCACTCGAGTATCCTTATGTTCACCTTGACACCGATCTGCTTAAGCCTCCACTGGATAATGGTTGCAGTCCGCTCCCTGAGGCTGTTGCCCATATTTGTCAGGATTGTAAATTCAAAAGGAATGCCGTCCTTATCAAGAATGCCGTCACCATCCGTGTCCTCCCAGCCGGCCTCCCTGAGAATCGCTTTTGCCTTATCAGGGTTATACTCATACCTCCTGACTGCAGGATTGTATGGCCAGGTCTCAGGGACATAGGGGCCTGTTGCCACAGAGCCGAGGCCGAAAAGCACCACATCGATAATCTCTTCCTTATCTATGGCATAGGCAAGCGCCCTCCTCACGTTGATATCCCTGAAAAAGGGGTGTTTGAGATTAAATCCAAGGTATGTATAGGCAAAGACAGGATAACGGAATTTCTGAAAGTTCTTCCTGTAAAACGGAGTATCAGTCTGTTTTCTGTACTGTATGGGTGTAAGGCTCATCAGGTCGACCCCGCCGGCCCTGAGCTCCATAAACATCGTTGCCTGGTCAGGGATTATCCTGTATATGTAGTAATCGAGGTAGGGTCTTCCCTCAAAATAGTCCTTGTTCGCTGCAAGCACGAGTTTCTGCCCCGAATCCCATCGCTGTAGTTTAAAGGGCCCCAGGCCAACAGGGTTTCTTCCAAAAGCTGTCTTTGTTATATCTTTTCCTTCAAGGAGATGCCGTGGCAGTACAGGGAGGTTTCCCCACGTACTGAGCGCAGGTGCAAAGGGCTCTCCGTAAGTGACCCTGAAGGTATACCTGTCCAGGACCTCTGCCTTCCTGACCTGAAGGAAATCTTCCTTGTAGGCCGTCGGCGTCTTTTCGTCAATGATGGTACTGTAGCCGAACATCACATCATCGGCAGTAAACTCCACTCCGTCGGCCCACTTCACACCCTTCCTGAGGTAAAACGTGATGGTCAGGCCATCATCGGATATCTTCCAGGACTCTGCAAGGTCACCTATTATTGTAAGGTCCGTGTCATACTTTACCAGGCCGTTGAATATAAGGCCGGCAATCTCATGGGAGGCACTGTCACCGGCAAGCATGGGAATAAGTATGCTCGGCTCCCCGATAGAGCCAACAACAAGGGCATCACCATAGGCTGGAGTATTCCCTGCTGTCTCAGCACCTGATGCCACAGTCAGCCACAGGAGACCGGCAGAAATACATGTCAGTACAGTTATAAGTAATCTCGTTCTATGCATATTCAATATCCTCAATATTATTAACCCGGCAATTATTCAGAGAGCATGTTCGTTAGCAACATCAAGCAGTTAACCAGTTGAAAACATGCTCTTTACACACCCCCCTGCCCCCTCTTTTTAGAGGGGAGTTACAATACTCTCCCTGCCTTCTCAAGACTGTCTTTTACCTGCTTGCACGCCGTTCCCTGTTCCCGTTCCGTACCTTTTCTCTATTTCCTCTGCTTTCCCCTCTATCAAGAGGGGATTAAGGGGTGTGTGCCTTTTAAAAACCCTGTATTTATTTGCCGCTTTATTATATAACTAAAAACTCCAGCACAGCCACTATCATCACCGCACCGGCTGCAGGCAGGGTCTTTTTATATATCCCCCACATATCAGCCTTAAAATACTCCTTTGTAAGAATAAGACATACATGCACCGGTGAAAGCAGTACCCCGATAAACCCGGATGCAAAGGCAAGGGTAAAGGCATGGGGATCACTGCCTGTCAGGCTCATTATCAAGGGGAACGTGCTGCCTACAAATCCGACTGTAACCCCTGTCAGCACACCTGTCAGAAACGGCAGAAAAAAAAGTATGGGCATCATGGGGATATTATTGTCATGAAAAAACAGGCTGATATTACCCACTGCACCGGAGACCTCAAGCGCTTCCTTAAAGAACATCACCCCGATGATAAGCACCACGACATCCCCTGAAAAACCATACCTGAATGCCTCAACAGCTTTTCCCGGTGAATACCTGAAATAAATCATTAACATCAGGACAAGGATTACAAGGGCAACATGGAGCTCCATCTGCCATATTATCACGAGCCCGAGGAGGATTACAATCGGCAGAAAGCTCCAGAGTCCCTTACGGGAAACATTTTTCAGCACTTTATAACTCCCACTGATCCCCTTGAGGCCCCGGAGACCGATCAGAAACATCGTTATCGCATAGGAGAGGTTAAGTATTATAAAGGTCCTCACCTCAATGGAGGTCAGAACTGAAGCAAGTATGATGCCCGGATACAGCGGCAAAATAAACTCCCATGGGTGCCTGAACCAGTAGTTGGCAAAGGCCTTTTCCTCCGGTGAAATCGAGAGGTCCCTCGTTGCCTCATCCACCATGGGCGCAGAGAAGTATGCACCGCCTACAGACGGGAGCATCCCTATCAGAAGCGGCATGGATATGACCACTGCCTTCTTGTTGCGGAAAAGCCCCTTCATCGACTCCATCATCTTTGCAAGGATGGCCTTATCCCGGAGGATAAACTCAAAAATCCTGATAAAGGTGAGGGCAATAAGGAGCTTTATTGTAATGCCTGCAGTGAGTGCATTTCTAACAACCAGAAACAGGCTTGACAGCTTCATGAGATAGAGCACGGCAAGTGCACCTGAACCTGTCAACAACACATAGCCAACGTTCCACTTCCGCCTGAGTAGAAAGAGGATGAGCGCAAATGCTATTGCCAAACGGACCAGGTCAAACATGGAAATTAATTATACCAGAAAGTATTGTATTCATTTTCCGGGTACCCATTCTCAGTAAAAAGGGCTTCATTTAACCACAGAGACACAGAGTCACAGAGTTTATATCAGACTGAGCCAAAATCTTGAGGACTTCAAAAGCAACACTATAATCCTGTCTGTTACTTCTTCATTATAGAATACAGCCTTCTCCGTGCCTCTGTGTCTCTGTGGTTGCATTATCCCCAAAAATCCGGAAAGCCTCTTTAATAACTTCCTATAGCTGAACAAATCCTGTAGAATAGTATTTAAGGAAGGGGGCATAATTTTAGGCATAAATCAAGGAGGAGTACATGGGTTACTATGTGATTCTGAGTACCCTTACAGACGAGGGCAGGAAAACCCTCAAGGAAAAGCCTGAACGAGTTTTAGAAGTAAACAAGGAGCTGGAAGCCATGGGAGTAAAGGTTAAGGAACAGTTTGCCGTGCTTGGAGCTTACGACTTTGTAAATATCGTTGAAGCACCTGATAATGAAACCATAATGAAGATGTCTGC
The DNA here is from genome assembly GCA_002898135.1 of bacterium BMS3Bbin07. Lineage (GTDB taxonomy): Bacteria > Nitrospirota > Thermodesulfovibrionia > Thermodesulfovibrionales > JdFR-85 > BMS3Bbin07. Next base: position 4,871 of record BDTQ01000225.1, on the reverse strand, counting down.
GGAAATAGGCTCAAGGGGTACAGTTCAACTTCACAGTATGGCTGCCATTCCTGTAGAGGAACTGATAAGGAAAATGAAGTAATAAACTGCCCCCTTCCCTTACCCTTGTGCCTCACCGAATGCCTTCGGGGCATTTATTTCTCTACAGAAACATCGAAGAACCTTTTATTAAACCGGCAAATAAAAACAGAGTTAAAGGAACACACCCCTTAATCCCCTCTTGATAGAGGGGAAAAGTTTGAGTCATTCCTGCTCATACCGGAAGGAGCGACAGAGAGGTAAAAAGGGAATGTATAACTCCTCTCTAAAAAGAGGGGGCAGGGGGTGTGTAAAGAGCAGGTATTTACTGGTTAACCGGTTGATATTGCAAATGAGCATGTCTCTCTGAATAGTTGCCGGGTTAATAATTTGACATTTCAGGGGCAAATATAGTTAAATAGTTTAGAACATACTTGACGAGCTGGACTTTTGCTTCAGCTATCAATTCGGTAAAGGAGGTTTCCCATGCCTGAGATAAAAGCTGATCAGGTACTTGACACAAAGGGATTGAACTGTCCCATGCCTGTACTCAAGACAAAAAAGGCACTCGACGGCATCCAGGCCGGACAGGTTCTCGAAGTTGTAGCCACTGATCCGGGATCAAAGTCGGATATCCCGGCACTGCTCAACAGACTTGGACACGAACTCGTGGATACCAGGGAAGACGGTGGCGTAATATCCTTTTTTATAAGGAAAAAATAGCTGTATCTCTTCACCGCAGAGACCAAACCCTCTGCGGTGAAATATAACCCCGACCTCTTCTGCCCCCCTGAAAAAACAACGAAAAGTGACGGAATGGTTGACTTAACTCCCTGTAAATGTTATATTTTTGTATGCTTCGATTCTCGATTTATTTAACCGTATTTATCTTGTTCCTTCCCCTATCAGCATATTCAGAAATATATAAATATGTTGATGCTGAAGGGAATGAACATTTCACAAATACGCCCGTACAAAAAGATGCAGAGTTAATAATTAAAGAGAAAAAAGAACCCGTCACTCCTTCAGCTAATAATACCACTACTTACAGCAGTGATAATTCCCTTGAAAGCTACAAGGTGCTTGCAGAAAAAACTGCAAAGAGATACGCACTTGATCCCGATCTCGTGAAGGCGGTGATAGAGATTGAATCCGGATGGAATCCACGTGCTGTATCAAGTCGCGGCGCAATAGGCCTGATGCAGCTCATGCCTGATACCGCCATGGATATGGGTGTCGGAAACCCTTATGACCCTGAGGAAAACATAGAGGGCGGGGTAAAGTATCTTAAACGTCTTGTGGACAGGTTTGGCGATATCAAGCTCGCTCTCGCCGCATACAATGCAGGCCCTTCAGTAGTAAAACGTTACGGTTCCGTCCCCCCCTACACCGAAACTCTGCTATACGTACAGGATATCCTGTTTCAATTTAACAGTGATAACGGAAGACCGTTAAAGAGTAGCCAACAGAACAACAGGAAACGGAATGAGCACATTTATAAGGTTGTCTTAAAAAACGGCCATACACTTTATACAAATACACCGGTATATCTGAAAGGACTCTCGTCATTTTAGATTTCAATGGTTTATAATTCCCCTACATTATGGAAGACGAACAGAAGAAGATTACAGAAGAGATTTTAAGGCTTAAAGAAGAGCGACGGGCCATCATCCTTTCTCACAACTACCAGAGAGACGAGGTACAGGAGATTGCAGACTTTACCGGCGACTCGCTTGAGCTCTCCCGCAAGGCAGCAGGTGTTGACTGCGATGTAATAGTCTTCTGCGGCGTAAACTTCATGGCTGAGAGCGCCTCTGTCCTCTCACCGGACAAGACCGTACTCCTGCCTGAGCTGGAGGCCAATTGCCCGATGGCAGATATGGTCAGGGTAAGTGGTGAAAGAAAGGTCTGGAAGACATTTCCAGGCTATGATGAACAGCCGACATTTGTCTTTCCACATGACTTCACGCTGAGAGATATAAAGGCACAGCATCCGGGGGTGCCGGTTGTCACTTACGTAAACACCACGGCAGACGTGAAGGCGGAAAGTGACATCTGCTGCACATCGGCCAATGTCGTAAAGGTAATAGAATCCCTCCCTGACAAAGAGGTAATCTGCATCCCCGACAGAAACCTCTCTGCCTGGGCTGCAAAGAACACAGACAAAAAGATAATCGCCTGGGACGGCTTCTGCCATGTCCACGACAGGGTGAGCGTTGAGGATGTCAGGAAGGCAAGAAAACTATATCCGAATGCCCTGTTAATGGCCCATCCCGAGTGCCGCCTCGAAGTGCTCGAACTTGCCGACCATGTAACGAGTACGTCGGGAATGCTGAGGTTCGCAAAGTCCTCGGATGCAACCGAGTTTGTGGTCGGCACAGAGATAGGGCTGATGTACAGACTCGGAAAGGAAAATCCGGACAAGATTTTTTACCCCCTCAGGAAGGATATGATCTGCCCGAACATGAAAAAAACCCGTCTGTCAAGCATTCTCCGGGCCCTGAAAGAGCTGACGCATATCATAAAGGTACCGGAGGACATAAGGTTAGGGGCAAAAAAGGCACTTGACCGGATGTTAGAGATAAAGTAGTGGGCCTCACGGGAAACTTTCATATCCTCACGCTTGGCTGTCCCAAAAACAGGGTTGATTCCGAAACCCTCCTCTCATTGCTGACCGGCCGCGGGTTTTGCCATGTCAATGATGCAGGAGAGGCAGACACTGTTCTGATAAACACCTGCGGATTTATCCAGGCTGCAAAAGATGAGTCTATAGAGGAGATACTCGATATTGTATCAGGAAAGAGTAACGGGCAGAAGGTTGTAGTCTTCGGCTGCCTTGCACAGAGGTACATGGAAGAGTTGAAGAGGGAGCTGCCGGAGGTGGATGCATTCTTCGGTGTCAACAGTCACGAAGAGGTTCTTGCTTTCCTTGAAACAGAGACTTCCGGAACCCGCAACACGGAACCCGCAACCCGCAACCCAGGCTCTTACGCCTATCTGAAGATTGCCGATGGCTGTAACAGGGGTTGCAGCTTCTGCGCCATTCCCGGAATAAGGGGACGCTTCAATAGTCTCTCTCCGGACAGCATAGTGCAAAGGGCAGAGGAATTAATCAATTCCGGCACAAGGGAACTGATACTCGTTGCACAGGACATAACATCCTATGGCAGGGAGTTCACGGGATACGGCCTGTGTGCGCTCATTGAAGAGATTACTTCTCTCCCGGGTAACTTCTGGCTGCGGCTCCTCTACATGTATCCCACGGCTATAGATGAAAAGTTGATAGCAACCATCTCAGGAAATGAGAAGGTCTGCAAGTACCTTGATATCCCTTTACAACATACTGAAGACAGGGTGCTGGGGTTAATGAAGAGGAATGGCTCCAGGAATACATATACTGCACTTATCAATAATATCAGAAAAAAGATTCCGGACGTCACCCTCAGGACATCCTTCATTTTGGGCTTCCCCACTGAAAGTGATGAAGAGTTCACAGCACTCCTGAATTTTATACGGGAGATGGAATTTGAAAGGCTGGGAGCCTTCACCTATTCAAGGGAGGACGGAACAGCGGCCTATAATCTGGGAGACAATATTCCAGATAAGGAAAAAGAACGCCGCTACCATGAACTGATGATGTTGCAGGCCGGTATTTCGCTTGAGAAAAACCGGGCAATGCTGAACAGTGTTGTCAGGGTGCTTGTTGATGAGGTCACTGACGGCATAGCGCTCTGCCGTTATGAGGGGCAGGCGCCCGAGATTGACGGCATGGTGATTGTAAATCCGGTTAACAACATAGTTGAAGTGGGTGATTTTATAAACGTCAGGATTACAGAGGCCTATGATTACGACCTGAATGGTGAATTGGTATGACTATTCGACAGCTCAGCTTACACCTGTTTCTCTTTCTTCTTACCTTTCTTTCCACCCTTGCTGCAGGGGCCCTGCAGAAAGGAATAAACATCATTGCAGAACCTTACAGGATAATTGAAGGGTTTCCATTCTCCGTCTCGCTCATGGCCATCCTCCTTACACACGAGCTCTCCCATTACTTTGCATCCAGAAAACATCATACTGCTGCAACATTGCCCTACTTTATCCCTGCCCCATCCATAATCGGCACTTTTGGGGCCTTTATCAAGATGAAATCACCCATCATCACCAGGAAGGCCCTTATAGACATAGGCGCATCAGGCCCGATTGCAGGCTTTATTGTTGCCTTTATAGTAACCATCTATGGACTGTATAACTCACAGTTTGTATCTATCTATTCAGGTCAGATAGGAATTGTCCTCGGAGACTCTATCCTCTTCACACTCCTGTCAAGGTTGATTCTGGGAGTACCCCCTGAAGGAAAGGATATCCTACTGAACCCTGTGGCATTTGCCGGCTGGATCGGTTTTTTTGTAACCTCCATGAACCTCCTCCCCATCGGTCAACTCGACGGCGGACATATTGCATACGCCCTTTTGGGGGACAAAAGACACAAGAGATTATCCTTCACACTTACAACCCTGCTTGCAGTAGCAGGGTTATCAGGGATATACCTGGCTTCCGGCCTCCCATACTCCCCTTTAATCGCCGGACTCAAAAACCTGCTGTGGGAAGGATGGGCAATATGGGCACTCCTGCTCTTCATACTCGGCCTGAATCACCCCCCTGTTATTTACTGGGAAGACCCGCTTGAACGGAGCAGAAAGTATATCGGCTGGATCGCCCTGATTATCTTTATCCTGACATTCATACCTGTACCTTTCAGAGTGGTATAGGTTTTTTGAAAAGCGTGGAAACTGCGAAAAACTCACTAAAGGATTTATATGAATCTCAAGTTCATCGATTTTTCAGATATCTAC
>BDTQ01000224.1 GCA_002898135.1 bacterium BMS3Bbin07 | reverse complement strand
ACCCCTCCTTATGGCATCGGCTATTCTGTTAACGTCCATGATCCCTGTAAGGATGATTATCTTGGAGTTTGGAACCAAAGGTTTGAGTTCCTTGATAACGTCTGCTCCGTGCATCAAAGGGAGGTTCATATCAAGGATAATGACATGCGGGGACTTTTCTTTTATTACCTTTATTGCATCTATACCGTTTTCCGCCTCACCTATAACCCTGTAACCCTCAACAGCGTTGAACAGGTCTTTCAGTCCATTCCTGACGATGGCATGATCTTCTATAATAAAGACTTTAATCATATAAGACATTATATCACACATCTGCACATACCTCCAGTTTCGGTTTTGGGGTTTATTGTTTGAAGCAGGCCGAGTTCCGGCCAGGGTCATTCATAAACTCTGATATTCAAGGTCGAACTTGGCTTTATTCATATTATCGGCCATATTCAGTGAAAACTTTAGAGAACGGGGAGGGGCTGGCTCATTAGGAGGGGATGAGCCAGCCAGGAGAGGAGAAACGTGGGGGGGAGCAGTCAGCTGTGTCACAAACTTTAATTAAACTTATCGGACGGATACACGAAAAGTTTAATCACCGGTTATTTCTTCAATATGGGCCCTCATCCGTATGAGGGCCTGACTGTGGAGTTGGGACACCCTTGATTCAGAGATGCTCAGGACCTTTCCGATCTCTTTAAAGGTAATCTCCTCCCAGTAATAGAGTGAGAGGATGATCTTTTCGCGTTCAGGCAACCTGTCCATGGCCTTCACCAGATGGTCTTTGAAATCAGACTTCTCAAGGAGTGTGAGAGGATCATCTGTGTTTTTGTCCTGGATATGTTCATATATATTGTAGTCACCGTCCCCGCCTTGCCCGACCCTGTATTCGATATCTTCAAGACTTATTGTCACTGCCCCGTTTGCATCCTGAAGCAGCTTGAAGAGTTCATCAGTGTCTATATTGAGTTCCTCTGCAACCTCTTCTTCGGAAGGAGGACGGTCAAGTCTCTGTTCCAGACGGCGGTGTGCTGATTTAAGGTCGTTTATCTTTTTCTGGAGCTGTTTTGGTGCCCATTCAGCAGACCTCAGTTCATCAAGCATTGCCCCTTTTATCCTGTATTCAGCATAGGTCTTTATATTTGTGTGTCTTGAAGGGTCGTACCTTTCAATTGCATCAAGCAGTCCTATCACGCCTACGCTCAAGAGATCATCGATTGTAAGTTGTGGTGATAGTCTCCATGCAAGTCTGTAAGCAGTATATTTTATGTACGGAAGCATGTCCTTGAGGACCGCTTCTTTTTCTTCCTCTGTAGTGATGGCCCTATATCCCTGTATCATTTGCGACCCCGAAAAGATTTCCCAGAAAGAACTGGATGCTTCCTTTAAGCCTGGTTTTGGTATTGTTGCCAACTTTAAATGCGAGTTCTTTAAAGCCTTGTGCCGAGAGGCTTTCGGGCTCAGAGGTTACAACTGTCTGCTGGGATCTGACAGCCCTTTGTATAGCACTATCCTGGGGAATGAATCCAAGATAATCGAGTGCTATATTCAGAAACCTCTCTGTTACAATGTGCAGTCTCTTAAAGACCTCAAGCGCCTCGGAAGAACTTCCGGCACAGTTGACGAGTATTTTGAACTCCCTTTCCTGATATCTGGTGTAGAGGAGTTTAATCAGGGCATAGGCGTCTGTAAGGGAGGTTGGTTCCGGGGTTATAACAACCACGATATCCTGTGCAGCCATACAGAAGAAGGTGACATTTGAGGATATGCCTCCACTTGTGTCAATCAGGAGGACGTCGATATCCTCATCAAAGGAGTCAAATTCATCGAGCAGCCTTAGCCTTTCAAATTCGTTGATGCTGGTGAGTTCTTCTATGCCGGAGCTTGCAGGCAGTATCATGACGCCCTCCGGACCCTTTACAATGACCTCCCCAAGGGACCTTTCACCTTTCAGAAGGTGATGAATATTGTATCTTGGCGCCATGCCGAAAAGGATATCGATGTTGCTCAGTCCGAGGTCAGCGTCAAAGATAAGGACCTTTTTCCCCTGTCTCTGAAGTGATATGGCGAGGTTTGCCACTATATTTGTCTTGCCGACTCCGCCTTTGCCGCTTGTAACTGCTATGGTGCTTATCTGTTTCGGCTGGTTCTTTAGCTGTTTCATTTTTCCACTCCTTTTTCCAGTATGAGCCTTGCGAGCGTATTGTTGTCGGGAAACTCTATATCCATGGGTATACGCTGTCCGGTGGTAATATAGGCAACAGGTTTTTGATACAGGACGGAAAGATTGTAAATGGAGCCTGCATTAACTGCCTCATCTACCTTTGTGAAGCCGAGACAATCGATATTGAGCTGTCTGTAATATTTATATGCATCAATCATAAAGACATCATCACTGCTTGTGCTCATGATGAGGTGTGTCTCTATCGGGAGACCAAGGGTATGAATCTTCCGGATCTCATCAATGTATTTTTCATCCCTGGGATTCCTCCCCGTTGTATCAATAAATATCATGTCGCGGCCTGTATGTTTGGTCACCTTGTCTTTCAGGTCGGAGATATCAGATACCACCTCCAGTGGGACTCCAAGAATTCTTGCAAAAAACCTGAGCTGTTCAACTGCACCAATGCGGTATGTATCAAGTGTTATGATGGCAATTTTCTTGCCTGAGCGTATTGCCTGGGAGGCAAGTTTGGCCAGTGTGCTGGTCTTTCCAACGCCGGTGGGGCCTATAAGCATCACTGCCTTTTTTGCAGACAATGCATCCATGGTCTTTATCTCCTCTGTCAGAACATTCAGAAGGGACTCAGTATTTCCTGCCTTCTCACATAACCGCAGGGCGAATTCTTCCTTAACGGACCTTTTTAAGAGCAGTTTTAGTACCCTGAGTTTTTTGTCGGGAAGTTTCATCTCGTATCCGCTCTTCTTCATCTGGACGAGGGCCTCTTTCAGCCGTTCGACCTCGCTTTTGAGTTCCGAGAGGTCTGTTGTCTTTTCAGCAGCACAGGACGGTTCAGAGAGGTTTATGCCTTCATAGTCCACTGCTGCAACAACCTCGACCATATTCTCGTTTAGTTGCTCTGATGAGAGAATTACTGCATCAGGGCCCAGTTCCTTTTTTACCATCTTCAGAACCACGGAAAAAGTCTTTGCATGGAATTTTTTAATCTTCATAGCTCACCATTCCCAGTGAATAGAGTTTTGTGTTTGATGAAATTTCATTGCTTGACAGGATGACCAGAGAGGGCATGAGCCTGTCGGCAATGTTTCTTAAGTGCCTGCGTATCTGGGGAGAACAAACAAGGGCCGGCTGGATGCTTTTGAGCTTGTCCCCCTTCAATGTCTTTTCAATGCCCCGCAGGAGTCTTTGCATTAATTGAGGTGACAGGCTTGTACTGTCTTCCATGGACTGGATAATTTCCCGTTCATATCGCGGGTCAAGGGTGAAGACAGGCAGGGTACCGTCAGGGAGCATATACTGTTTGCTTAAAACCCTGGAGAGGGACTGTCTGACGAGTTCCGTCAGTGTTTCAGGGTCTTTTACCCTTTGACCGTGATCAAGAAGGGTTTCCAGT
>BDTQ01000223.1 GCA_002898135.1 bacterium BMS3Bbin07 | reverse complement strand
AATGCCTCCGAAACCTGTCAAGGGATATCCCGGGCTGTTGGAAAATCAGTATAATCTCGGGCTCACAGCCGGGGAAATTGAAACCATGGCCACTGACCTGCTGAATGCTGAAATGCCGATTTTGCCCTCCCTCGCTGTGGAGATGGCGCAAAAACTTGGTTTACCCGAGGGGAGTACAATAGAGGAAGTCTGGGATGCACAGAGTAAATACTATGCAGTAAAAGACGAAATGGCAGTTGCAGAGAAGGTTGTATCGGTCAGCAATGCCTTTGGCACGGATTATATCATCCGTATCGATCCTTCTGACCATGTGACTTTGGTGCAGACACCGTCTTACCTGACAGCGATGGTGACAGGCGGAGAGGACCGTGCTGTCGATTATTTAACGGATCATCCCACAGCAAGCCTGTATTACACCCCTTCCGAGAATACCTCTCTGCTGACCATGATCAATATTATAGTGCATGAGTTGTCGCATGGTTTTAACTTTGTCAAGGCAGCTCAACATGCAGGTTCGCCACTGCTGAACCTGTTTACTCCGATCCTGGAAGTGTTGACCGAGGGAATGGCTTTCTTCCGTGAATACCAATATTGGGAAGCCGCTCAAGAGCTCCTGGGGAAAAGCGGTCTCGACCCTGTACAGCAAGCCTACCTGAAACTCTACGGTGATACCCTCGAAGCACAGGAACAGGCCGTACTTGGAGCCAAATTTGAAACATATATCTGGCGGATTATCCGGTATATCAGGGCCCTCTGCGATGTAAAGGTCAATGGTGGTAAAATGACATATACGGCCTTTCTGGACTGGGCATCCGAGAAGACCCAGATAAGTAAGGAATATCTGCATGGTGAATGTTTTACCTTCCTGTCCCAGCCCGGATACGCCCCATGCTATACCGTAGGCGGCAGGGCATACCAGTATTATCAGGAGCTGGGAGTTAAAAATAACATTTCTGAAATCCAATTCAATACCACGGCCAGCAATATCGGGTTCCTTCCATGGACTCGTGGAGTGAGGCAGTTGGAAGAAATTGCCAGTGGGGATTTGACAAGCAATGAAAAGGAAGGGAAGATTTGATGACGAATAACTATTTAAAAGCCCTCCTGATAGGGGGAGAACCGGAGCCGAGAGATGGCTGGATTTATCTGAAGATTGCAGGAGAGCCCTACCAGCGCGGCTTTCAGCATGGTTACTACCTGGCCTCTCAAATAAAAGAGGCCATAAGAGTAAACAGGTTTCTGGCCAAATGGGATACGGGAATGGAGTGGGATTTTTTTATTGAAAAGGCCAACGAGCTTTTCCCCCGGCATATTGACGATGAATTCACCCAGGAACTGCGGGGTATTGCCGATGGTGCCTGTGCCAACCGGTTTCTGACCAGTTTTGAGGAGATTCTGACCTGGAACAGCTACCAGGATCTGCTGGGTTCCTGGTGGCCGATGTATAATGGCTCACAACCTCACCGGTTAAGAAATGCACACCGCTGCAGTGCATTTCTTGCAACCGGTAATGCCACCAAAGACGGCAATATTGTCATGGCCCACAACTGCTGGGACAGGTATGCTGCCTCGGATCACTACAACATAATTCTGGATATCTATCCGGCCAACGGCTACCGCTTGCTTTTTCAAGCCGCTCCGGGCTATATTGCCAGTACCATAGACTGGTGGATAACCGGAGCAAAACTGGTTGTGGCAGAAACCACCATCTCCGATTTTTCCGGGTTTGACAATAAGGGCGAGCCGGAATTTTACCGTTCCCGCAAGGCGTGTCAATATGCCCAAAGCATTGAAGACTGGAAAAACAGAATGTGGAAAAATAACAATGGTGGTTATGCCGGTAGTTGGCTGTTAGGAGATATTAAAACAAAAGAGATCGCAAGAGTTGAGATAGGATTAAAATATCTTGGTTTCGAGAAAAAGGATGACGGTTATTACAGCGGTTATAATGTGGCTGCTGACCTGAGGATTCGCAACCAGGAATGTAGCGGCAACAGCTATTCTGATATACGTTACAACGGTGCCCGCCGCCTTCGGTTTATGGAGCTGCTCGACAAAGAGATCATCAATGGTAGTGTTGATATTGATAAAGCCAAAGAGATCATATCAGACCATGGGGATGTTTATCTTCAAAAGCAGGATAATCCCTGTTCCCGGACAATATGCGGGCATCTTGAGCTTGACGATGCGAAATATGGCAGTCATGCCGGTCAGGGGCCTTATTATCCATGGGGAGCAGGCGATGGGAAGGTCGTTGATTCTGCCATGGCAGAAAATATGAGTTTTCAGGCGCGGTGGGGGCATGCCTGTGGCATGCCGTTTGACGTAAAAGCCTTTTTAAAACAACATCCTCAATATGCCTGGTTGGAGGGGTACATGAGAGACCGTCCCACTCGCAACTGGCAGACATTCGGGGGGGGTGTGAGAATTAACAATACAGGGAGGGTATATGAAGAGCTATCGTAAGGAGCTATGGTTTGAGGTGCCAACCCGGCGGGCCTTTATAAACATTACTCCTGAGGTTGAAGCATGTCTTGGGGAGAGCGGTATCAAAGAGGGGCTTGTGCTTGTAAATGCCATGCATATAACGGCCTCTGTCTTTATCAATGATGACGACCCCGGACTTCATCACGACTATGACGTCTGGCTGGAAAAACTTGCCCCCCATGAACCGGTCTCCCAGTATCATCATAATGTTGGAGAGGATAACGCTGACGCCCATTTGAAGCGGCAGATTATGGGCAGGGAGGTTGTGGTTGCCGTGACGAATGGAAGACTCGATTTCGGTCCATGGGAGCAGATATTTTACGGGGAGTTTGACGGCAGACGGAGGAAAAGGGTTTTGGTCAAGATTATCGGGGAATGATTATAGCCTGGAGGCGGCGGCCGGATTCGAACCGGCGCATAAAGGTTTTGCAGACCTCCCCCTTAGCCACTTGGGTACGCCGCCATTAAAGCATCGTGAAACTAAAAGACTTCTTTTCAGCCTCTCGATTACTCACGATTTAAAAATGCAAAGCGCATGGAGCAAAGCGTAAAGACAAAGCTTAAGGAGTCCCGTGTCCTTCGCGCTATGCCCTAATGCGTCTTATCTTTGACGCTATGCCCTATGCGCTTTGCGTCCTCAACTCCATCACTCCATCACTTTTTTTTCATCCGTCTCTTAAGTTATGGAGCGGGCGACGGGATTCGAACCCGCGACCCCAACCTTGGCAAGGTTGTGCTCTACCACTGAGCTACGCCCGCTTGATGTTGTTGAATTTCCCTCGAGAGCCTTCAATAACAGGAAAAACTTTTCTTTACTTGATATAAGCTTGCGTACTGCAAGTATATATCTTCAGTTGGTTCTTTTTTCTGATTCGAGGGAGTCAAGAATCTTTAAGAGATGCTGTGTTTCCCTTCTGTATTCTTCCAGCTCACTAACACGTCTCTCAAGTTCATGAGATTTATACTGGAGTATCAGACTCATTTCCTGGAGTTTCTCGTCATAAAAAGTCTTTACATGCTCAAGCTCGGTCTTGAGGTACCTGCACCGCGTCTTGTAGCGAAATAAAATCCTGGTTTCCCTTATACGCTTTGCCAAAAGTGTGAGAGCCTTCATGCATATAAAAATATCATAAACCCCATGACTCTGTCAATTGCTAAAAAGAGCTTTTTATGTTTAAAATAGTCAGATGTATCCGGATTACAAGACATTTTTGACTTTAACGAACAGTGGCAACCTTATCCCGGTGTACAGAGAGGTACTTGCAGATATGGAGACCCCGGTCTCTGCGTATCTGAAACTCTTTACGTCACCTTCTTTTCTGTTTGAGAGTGTAGAGGGGGGGGAGAAGTGGGGAAGGTATTCCTTCCTCGGCATATCTGCGAGAAAGATAATCCGGGCAAAAGGAAACAATGTTGAGGTTATTCAGGATGGCAAGTCAGTAAAGAAGTCAGTATATGCCGACCCCCTGGATGCCCTGAAAGAAGAGCTGTCCCTATATAACCCAGTTGTGGTTGAAGGACTGCCCGGGTTTTATGGCGGACTTGTGGGTTATGTAGGGTATGAGATGGTCAGGTTTTTCGAAAGGGTTCCGGACAGGGACAAGCCATCCCTCGGGCTTTCAGATATGTATTTCATGATGCCGGATATTGTCCTCATATTTGATAATCTCAAACAGAGCCTGAAGATAGTCTGTCCTGTGCATGTTGAAGGTTCTCCAGAGGTGGCTTACAGGGAGGCTGAGAAAAAAATAGATGCTGTAGTTGAGAGATTAAAGACTGTCCCCCGCGTTTTAGAGAGTTCCGGAAGACCCGCACCTGAAGGGGAGTTTGTCTCTTCCTTTGGCCCTGAGGAGGTTTTTAAGGAGGCGGTCAGGAAGGCAAAGGAGTACGTATGGGCAGGCGATGTTGTTCAGGTGGTTGTCTCTCAGAGGTTTGAGCGGGAGTGTGCTGTAGAACCATTTAATATATACCGAGCCCTGAGGGTGATCAACCCTTCGCCATATATGTATTTCATGGATACAGGTGAGGCCCGGATTGTGGGTTCCTCTCCCGAGATACTGGTGAGGCTTGAAGGAAGACATATAAAGCTGAGGCCTATTGCCGGTACAAGAAAGCGCGGGCTTAGCGAGGATGAAGACAGGGCGCTTGAAAAGGAACTGCGGGAAGACCCAAAGGAGGTTGCCGAGCACATAATGCTTGTAGACCTTGGCAGGAATGACGTGGGAAGGGTTGCCGAGACAGGCAGTGTGAAGGTCACGGAGTTGATGTCGGTTGAGAGATACAGTCATGTAATGCATCTCGTTTCAAATGTGGAAGGCACCCTGAAGGATGGCCTTGATGCCTTTGACGTATTCCGTTCCTGCTTTCCTGCCGGTACGGTTACAGGAGCTCCAAAGGTGAGGGCCATGGAGATTATCGATGAGCTTGAACCTGTTAAGAGGGGGCCGTATGCAGGTGCAGTCGGTTATTTCGGGTATTCGGGAAACACGGATACCTGTATTACGATAAGAACTATTGTGATTAAAGATAGTAAACTATATGTGCAGGCAGGTGCGGGTATTGTAGCTGATTCCGTTCCTGAAAACGAATATAAAGAGACCATTAACAAGGCCCTCGGCATGATGAAGGCTGTTGATATGGCAGAGGAAGAACTTTGAATAATTGACTATTGATGATTGACGATTGACAATTAAAAAAATAGTCAATAATCAATAGTCAATAATCAATAGTCAATCCTGACTGACTGGAGTGAGTTTATGTTGCTGATGATTGATAACTACGATTCCTTTACCTATAACCTTGTTCAGTATTTTGGTGAGCTTGGTGAGGAGGTAATGGTATACCGTAATGACAGGATAACGGTTAAGGAGATAGAGGAGCTTGATCCGGACAGGATTGTTATCTCGCCCGGTCCGTGCACTCCAAGGGAAGCCGGTATTTCCATAGAGGTTATCCGTTGCTTTGCCGGCAGGAAGCCCGTGCTCGGGGTCTGTCTTGGTCATCAATCCATTGGTGCAGCCTTTGGTGGTGAGATTATTAATGCACCGCAACTGATGCATGGAAAGACATCTCTCATATACCATGACGGCAAGACCATATTTGAAGGACTGCCTAATCCATTTGAGGCTACCCGATATCACTCCCTTATTATTAAAAGGGAGGCACTGCCGGAGTCCCTTGAGGTGACTGCCTGGACAAAGGAGGGTGAGATAATGGGGGTGAGGCACAGGGAGTATGTGATTGAAGGAGTGCAGTTTCACCCGGAGTCAATACTGACAACGGTTGGCAAGGATCTGCTGAGGAATTTCCTTAAACTGGGTAACAGGTGACAGGTGGTTATCTTAACCCCATGACCTGTAAACCTGCTTAACAGGAGGATGGATGAAATGATCAGAGAGGCAATCAATCTGCTTGTTCAGGGTATCAACCTTTCGGAGTCCGAGATGGCTGAGTGCATGCGGGAGATAATGGAGGGTAAGGCAACCGATGCCCAGATAGGCGCCTTTCTTGTTGCTTTGAGGATAAAGGGAGAGACTGTTGAGGAGATAACAGGGGCTGCAAAGGTCATGAGAGAGAAGGCTGCAAGAATTAGTGCCCCTGAAGGTGTTGTGGACACCTGCGGTACCGGTGGTGATATGGCCCAAACATTTAACATATCAACGACTGCTGCTATTGTGGTGAGTGCCTGCGGGATTCCTGTTGCCAAGCATGGAAACAGGTCTGTCTCGAGCAGGTCGGGAAGTGCAGATGTGCTGGAGGCCCTGGGGGTCAGGATAGACCTTCCCCCTGAGAAGGTGCAGGAGTGTCTCTTTGAAACTGGTTTTGGCTTTCTCTTTGCCCCCCTGTTTCACCCTGCCATGAAGTATGCTGTGGGGCCAAGAAGGGAGCTGGGGATAAGGACGATATTCAATATACTCGGACCCATTACCAACCCTGCAGGTGCAAAGAGGCAGACCGTCGGTGTATTTACGGACAGGCTTACAGAGCCCCTTGCCCGAGTCCTTGGTAATCTTGGTGCTGAGGATGTGATGGTTTTTCATGGCGAGGATGGGCTTGACGAGATCACGATTACCGATGGCTCGAAGGTGAGTCGTTTCAGGAATGGAATTATAGAAAATTTAATTATTGCCCCTGAGGACTTTGGTTTTAACAGGGCTCCTGTTGAGTCTATTGCAGGTGGAGATGCCCGGGAGAATGCTGAGGCCACGATGATCATTCTTAAGGGGAACCCCGGGCCAAAAAGGGATATAGTTGTAATGAATGCATCTGTTACCTTGATGGTTTCGGGCAGGACTGATGACATTAAGGAGGCGTCCCTGATAGCCCAGGAGGTTATTGATTCGGGGAAGGCATTGAGGAAGCTGGATGAGATCGTAAGGACGACCCAAAGACTTGCATCATAAATAGTACAAATACAGAAAAACAGGGATGGGTTTAAGGAAGAGGTAAATGGGCATACGGGTAGCGGTAATAGGTACGGGATATCTCGGCAGGCATCATGCGAGGGTTTTTTCGGAGATTGAAGAGACGGAGCTTGTTGGTGTGGTGGATATTGATGAGGGGCGGGCAGGGGAGATTGCAGAGCAATGCGGCTGTCAGGCGTTCATAAACTACAGGGACGTCCTTCCGTATGTGGACGCCCTCAGCATTGTGACCCCCACGACCACGCATCATGAAATAGCCATGAGCTCTCTGCAGGCAGGGAAGGACCTTCTTGTTGAAAAACCCTTTACACGGACGATAGAGGAAGCAGAGGGTCTCATTGCTGAAGCAGAAAGCTCCGGGAGGATTATCCAGGTGGGACATCTCGAGAGGTTCAACCCGGTAGTGCTGTATATTGAGGATAAGTTAAAGGGACCGAGGTTTTTTGAGGCAGAGAGGCTTTCTCCCTTTCTGGGCAGGGGAACGGATGTGGATATAACCCTTGACCTTATGATACATGATATTGATATCATACTCTCCCTCTGCCGCAGCCCCATTATAGATATCAGGGCTGTTGGCGCAAAGGTGCTTACTGATAAAATCGATGTTGCCAAGGCCTGGCTGGAGATGGAGGATGGCACAAAGGCCCTTGTTACTGCAAGCAGGCTTTCTCCTGAAAAGAAAAGGATTCTAAAGGTCTTCCAGGATTCGGAATATATAATGCTTGATTACCAGAGCCTTGAGATATTCAGACACAATAAGGATTCCTCCGGGACCATTCGGAGAGAGGAGATCAAACTGGACTATAGTGAGCCACTGAAAGAAGAGCTTAAAGATTTTGCACGGTGTGTAATGAACAGAAGACAACCCAGGGTAACTGCCCGCGATGGGCTGGAGGCACTGAGGGTGGCGCTTGAGATAAACAGAAAGATAGAGGAGACGATATGATTCCAATGGTTGACCTGAAGGTTCAGTATGAGGCCCTGAGGGAAGAGATACTTGAACAGATTACCGATGTGCTTGAAAGCTGCAGGTATATCCTTGGCCCCAGGGTGGAAGAACTCGAAAAGAGTATTGCCGGCTATCACAGCGTTAAGGAGGCAGTAGGTGTGGCCTCAGGGACTGATGCCCTTAACCTGAGTCTCAAAACACTTGGTATTGGTAAGGATGATGAGGTGATAACCACACCCTTTACCTTCTTTGCCACGGTTGAGTCTATCATATACCAGGGGGCAAAGCCGGTATTCGTTGATATAGACCCCGGGACATTAAACATTGACCCTGAAAAGATAGAGGAGAGGATAACCGACAGGACACGGGCGATAATGCCGGTGCATATGTTTGGTATGCCGGCAGATATGGAGAGGATAAGGGAGATTGCCTCAAAATATAATCTCTTTATTGTGGAGGATTGTGCCCAGTCCTTTGGCGCCCACATAAAAGGCAGAAAGACCGGAAGCTTTGGTGATGCAGGGTGTTTCAGTTTCTATCCGAGCAAGAATCTCGGGGCTTATGGTGACGGAGGTCTCATTACCACGGATAATGAGACGATTGCCGGGAAAATGAGGGTGCTCAGGAATCACGGCTCAGAGAAGGGATATATCCACCAGGCTATCGGGCTTAACAGCAGGCTTGACGAGATTCAGGCAGCCGTTCTTCTGGTAAAGTTCAAAAGGATTGACCGGTATCTGTCGCTGAGGAGAGAGAAGGCACGTTTTTATACAGAGCATCTTGGCTCAGTAGTCCAATGCCCTCAGGAGCAGAAGGACTTCTATCATGTCTACCATCAGTACACGATAAAAAGCCCCATGAGGGACAGGATCAAGTCTTACCTGTATGAGCAGGGCATCTCCTCCGTTGTATACTATCCCATCCCCCTGCACCTCCAGGAGGCCCTGAAAGGGTCAGGATACAGCAGGGGTGATTTCCCCGTTGCAGAGAAGGCCTCCCTTGAAGTGCTTTCACTGCCGATATATCCCGAGATAGAAGAGTCTGCCCTGGAGAAGGTCTGTGAAGCAGTCAGGAGGGCAGTTGCATGAATGTCTCAGTAGTCAAGAGCAGCCAGCCTGATAGCTTGTCAGCCTGTCAGCTTGCCAGCTTGCCAGCTTGCCAGCTTGTTAGCCTGATATCTTGCCAGCCATGACCGACGTATTCATCATCACAGGTGAGTCTTCCGGAGAGCTTTATGGAGCGCTCCTGGCCAGGGCATTGAGGACTTTAAAGGAGGATATCCGCATCTGTGGCGTTGGCGGCGAGCGGATGATGGCTGAAGGTGTAGAGCTTATAGCAGGCATTACAGGTGCCTTTGGCCTTGTTGAGGCAGTCTCATCCATAAAAACCCTTCGGGATGTATTTTCAAGAATAACGGAAAGGCTGGAGCAGGAGAGGCCAGCCGTTGTAGTCCTTATTGATTTTCCTGATTTTAACCTCAAGGTTGCCCAAAGGGCCAAGTCTCTCGGGATCAGGGTGCTCTACTATGTGAGCCCCCAGGTATGGGCCTGGAGGAGAAAGAGGATCAGGAAGATCAAGGCACTCTCCGACAGGATAGCAGTGGTCCTCCCTTTTGAGGAGAAGATTTACAGGGATGCAGGCGCGAATTGTGAGTTTGTGGGGCATCCGATAATGGAGGAGATAGAGAATACAAAGGGGAGCAAGGCTTTTATAAAGGAGAGCCTGGGCTTAAGTCCCGACAGGGAGGTCCTTGCCCTCCTGCCCGGAAGTAGAAGACACGAGTTAAAGAGACTTATGCCCCTGTTTATAAGTGTAATTCAGTGGTTTAAAAGAGAATATCCCAATTTTCAGTATATCCTTCCCATGGCCCCAAACCTCTCTGCCGTTGATTTTCGGGAATGGTCCGGCGTGCTTGAAGGGCTTGGAGTGAAGGTTGTAAGAGGAATGGCGACCGAGGTGCTTTCCGCCACCGATCTGGCCCTTATAGCCTCGGGTACTTCAACTCTTCAGGCAGCGCTTTGTAACGTTCCAATGGTGGTTGTTTACAAAGTCTCTCCCCTTACATATCTTATAGGAAGGATGCTTGTCAATGTAAAATATATAAGCCTTGTCAACCTTCTGATGGACAGGGAGGTTGTCAGGGAACTGATTCAATACAGGGCGACTACAGAGAACGTTGTCAGGGAACTGGAGCGGATAATAAATGATGACCAGGTCCGGAGGTATATGACTGAGTCGTTTAGGGAGATCAGGGCCTTTTATGAGGGCAGGAGGGCATCTCGGAGGGTTGCAGAGATGATAGGCGAGATGTCGGGGTGGATAAAAGTGGATAATGAGAAGATTTAACCTTATGCGTATGGTGTACAACCTTCTTTATATTTTCAGTCTGACCCTGCTTCTGCCGGTACACTTATTGAAAAGGCCCCCCCATCTTAGGGGGAGATGGTTAAAGGAGAGGTTTGGCTTTGTCCCTTTAAGGTTGACCCATAAAGGCGGCAGGAAGAGGCCTGCAGTCTGGATCCATGCCGTCTCCGTGGGTGAGGCAATGGCTGCCAGACCTCTGATTGAAAGATTGAGGGCAGTGGCTGATATCATCGTCTCCACGGTTACGGATACAGGGCAGAAGGTTGTGCAGGATTTTATTACCGAAGATGAGGCCTGTATTTATGTGCCTTTTGATAATCCTTCTGCAATCAAAAAGACGGCAGCCCGCATTAGGCCTGACATGCTTGTAATAATGGAGACGGAGCTGTGGCCGAACCTGCTTAAAACCATAAAGTCGGAGGGTATCCCGATAGTGATTGTCAACGGCAGGATATCCGATGGTTCATTCTCAGGTTACAGGAAGATAGGGTTTTTTATGAAGGGTATGATAGGAATGGTGGATTTTTTCTGTATGCAGACCGCCAGGGATGCTGAAAAGATCATGGTCCTTGGAGCACCTGAAGAAAAGGTTCAGGTTACGGGAAATCTCAAGTTTGATATCACCCCGCCTGCTGAAATCCCGGCCTGGTGTAAAGACCTCGGCAGGCCGGTGATTGTAGCAGGAAGCACCCATGAAGGAGAGGAGGAGATTATCCTTGATGCCTTCAATTCAATAAGGAGGAGTTTTTCAGGAGCGACTCTCATCATAGCCCCAAGACACCCTGAAAGGTTTGCAGAGGTTGAGAGACTTTTAAGGGAGAGGAAAGCTGATTTTGCCAAAAAATCCGATGCTTCTGTCAGGGGGAAGGACATTGTCCTCCTTGATACGATAGGTGAGCTCTCATCCGTTTACGGCTGTGCCGATGTCTGTATAATCGG
>BDTQ01000222.1 GCA_002898135.1 bacterium BMS3Bbin07 | reverse complement strand
TCTTAAATTCCGGAAGTGCTGTATCTCTCTTTACCGACCATCTCTTTAATTTTCTTGTATCCGACAGATGATTATTCAGTCCGACATCTGTAGTTAAGACAGAGGTGTATCCACATTCCTCAGCAGCCTTGATTACTTTTTTGTTATATCTGCCCCCCGGCAGGGATAAGTGGTTAACGCTTTGACCGGTTTTTTGTTCAATAATTGTTTTGGAACCACACAACTCCTCCCTCAGTTCCACAGGATTTAATTTTGTCAAATAGTGATGAGATAACGTATGGGAGCCAAGGGAGAAGCCGTTTTTTACCATTTCAGTTAGTTTGTTCCAAACTGTTTCAGATTGAACATTATTTGTAGTGATGAAAAATGTTGCATGAAGATTAAATTCCTTAAGTGCAGGAGCAGCAATCTCGAAATCACTTTTGTAACCGTCATCGAAGGTGATAACCAGGGAATCCTGTTGCAGGGGTTTTCTATCAAGGATTGAGCATATAAGATCATCTAACTTAATAACCCTGAGTTTTAGTTTGCTGATCAGTTCCATCTGCTCTCTGAAACCCTTCTCGTTAACTGTATAGAATGGATCGGCAAAGTCTTCTGATGACCGGTTCCCGTTGTCAATGCAGTGATAAATCAAAATCAGAACATTATGCATGATATCTGTAACAGCTGATTGCCCCGGGTATGATCCCGTTAGTTCTTGAAGGAAAGAATATAAAAATCACGCCTTTTTCTGAAGAATCAGTATATTGCCAAAGGAGAAGAAGGGAATCTTTATATATTTAAACCAAAGGTTGTTAAACCCATGAATGAGACCGATGAGCAGTTTTGGAGAGACCCTGGTATACAGCTCTGTAAATTGACCCGATACATGTTTCTTAACAACAAACCCGGTATTTTGAAATCTTCTCTTAAGCCATGCTATGTTAGTCTGCCTTGTCAGCAAATCTCCGGCTGAAGTTGTCTCCCGATACTCCAATCCGGCATCCGTCCTCCGCACAACTGATTTTTCTTTCCCTAATAATGCCTTTAAATTCCTGAGGACGATTGATTGAAGGGAAGACATATTGCCTTCACTGATTATAAGCACACCCCCTTTTTTTAAAACACGGGATAGTTCTGATATTGCCTTTTCCATGTCCGGTATATGCATGAGCACACCCCAGCATAAAATATAATCGAATGTTTCGTCAGCAAAAGAAAGAGAAAGCAGATTTTCACGTTTTAGTTTAATTTTGTCCTGCATGTTAAAAGATTGCAGATTCAACTCTGCCATTTTGAGAGCACTCTCGGAAAAATCGGCTGCGATCACAGAAAATCCACACCTTGCTAAACGTATGGAATGATTGCAGGTACCACAACCGGCATCCAAAAATATTGAGTCTTTTCGTGGGGATAAACAACTCACGATATAGTCAAAGGCATACTCATAAAATTTTTCATTTTCTTCCGTACGATACGAATTCTTCCATTGGCGATGGATATCCGGTCGCTCCAACGTCTTCTCTACTGACTTAGACTCAGGAATGCTCACTCTATCCTCCCCATTTTGACAACTTCCAGAATCCAGCGGTAACAGGCTGACATAGCCTGAAAGAAGCAGCATAATAGAGACTGAATTTGCAATAAGGCAGGCCGGGAAGGAGCAAGGACTCAATCATACCGCCCCCCCAGCAAGTCTCATTACAATACACCTTGCCGAAAGCACCAAAGTGCTGGAGCAAATATAAAGATAAAATATCAACCTTACATTGCTATGCCGTAAGGCATGCCATTGGCAAGCTTCGACCTTTGGTCGGAGAGCTTGACTGGATTCACGATATTATATCATATTCAGGATTTGTTCATATTTACCACTAATCCCTGGTATTTACAACAGACCTGACAGATATAGTGAAAACAATCCTTTTGAGAAATTTCCACTGAAACCGGTACTAACCCCTTCATGAATATTAATTCTTTTTAAACGAAAAATATCCGTTTTTAAAGTATTAATACCCGGGTCTACCGTGAGAGCTACTTTGTATCCTGCCCCCCGCACTCTTCCGACAATATCTTCACTGTAATCTCCGTTGGGATATGCAAAGCTCTTAACCTCTATGCCCAGTCTATCTTCAATAAGTCTCTTTGATCCCTCTAATTCCTCTGCTATTTTCTCCTCCTGTAATACGGTCAGGATATTATGACTGACTCCATGAGAACCAAAGCTGATTTTAGACCGCTTCATTTCCTCTATCTGTTCCCAGTTCATACAGGAATTTTCCTCTGAGGGATACTCAAAATCGTTCAGGCAGGATTCAAGCCGGGCGATAAGTGTATTGCGCCTTGACTCATCCAGATATAACAACCTCTCCATTGCCCTAGTGAAGAGAAGCCGGAATTTCTCTTCACGCAGATTATTGGGAGCACTGTCGAGAAGCTGCCTTAGCTCCTCTAAAAATCCGTCTTCTACAGGCTTGCGTGTCTTTGACCTTGAAGCAGCTATTTGCTTTACCAGAAAAACCAGTTTCTCAGGCCAGAAAACCTCTTCTTTCCCAATGAAGCCGGCAGTAAGAAATATCGTGGCAGGCAATTTGTATCTCTTAAGGAGAGGGAGTGCACACAAAAAATTGTCTTTCCACCCGTCATCAAAGGTAATAACCGCAGTTTTATAAGGCAGGGGGATCTTTTTCACCCGGGCTTCAAGATAATCGTCTAAAGATATTACGTTGTAATGTTCCGACAGAAACCGCATCTGCTTTTCAAAGCTCTCCCGGCTGACTACTATGCCGGGAAACGAGCAAACTCCATCTTTTCTGTCCCGGGGGATGACCCTGTGGTAAAGTAAAATGACCGTCCCCTGGGAACCATACAATCTATGCCGGATCAACAAAAAAACGTCCAGGGCCCTGGAAGCGTAAAGAAACCATCCAAGCAAATCCTTTATGAAGCCCTTAATAAATCTCTTCATTTATCCTTCTTGATGCCATACCTGAATTGGCTCCACAGTAACATCAAATCAGATATCTTGATAACCAGGACATCCCGATAAGGGACCTTCGCTATACGGGTAAAGTTGCACAAGAGAATACAGGTTGAAAGGCTGTAAGAAACGGTGGAGCTTATGGCTGCACCGCTTATACCGTATATAGGTATCAGGATATAGTTTAAGATGAGATTACAGATCAATGTCAGCAGCGATACCATGGAAACAAATCCCGGAAGATTGTTTCTGTACATATCGATCTTCAGCAAGTCAAAGATACTCAAGGAAAAAATTCCGGGGAGCAACCATAACAGGGGCACATATGCTGCCAGGAAGTCTTTACCAAACAATATCCATATGGCATATCTGCCGATAATTGCGGTAAACAAACAGATCAATATCATTATAAACAGGACATGTCTGATAACTACCGGGGCTGTGTCTTCCGCATCTTTCCTGTTTAACCCCAGGTGTAAAGGGAGGAACGGGAGGTTGACCGCATCCGGAACCGAAAGAAGTATCTCCGCAATTGATACACTGATTGCATAATAACCCAGGTCTTTAGCACCAAGCATTGAAGAAATGAAAATAAAATCTATTCTCCGCACCATGG
>BDTQ01000221.1 GCA_002898135.1 bacterium BMS3Bbin07 | reverse complement strand
AACCCGTTCGGGTACATCGGGTACAATTGCAACTTATATTGAACAACAGACCTCAAGGATAAAGGATTATTTGTCAGGAACTCCCGCACAAACACGGGAGGAAAAAAGGAAATCAACGTGCAACACTCTGATAGCGAACTAAAAGAGGAGAAAAACATTACAAACAAACCGGCCTGGTTAAAAAAGCTATCTATAGTAATCCCGCTCTATAACGAAGAAGAGAACATTGAAGAACTCCACAGGAGACTTACTGATGTACTTCCATCCCTTGGGCTTGATTACGAACTCATATATGTGGACGACGGTAGCACAGATAAAACCCCTCTGCTCCTGAACACTTTATCCCTCTCAGACCCACACGTAATTGTATTAATACTGAGACGGAACTTCGGCCAGACCGCCGCCTTTGCTGCCGGCTTTGACCTTGCACAGGGAGACGTTATTATAACCATGGATGGTGACCTTCAGAATGATCCTGCAGACATACCGAAACTCCTTGCCCATATCAATGACTTCGATCTTGTGAGTGGCTGGAGAAAGGAGAGGAAAGACCCTTATTTCAGCAGAAGACTCCCCTCAATGGCTGCAAACTTGCTTATAAGCAGGGTAACAGGGGTAAGGCTTCATGATTACGGATGCTCTTTAAAAGCTTACAGGCGTGAGGTTATTAAAAGTCTGAGACTATATGGAGAAATGCACAGGTTCATTCCTGCTGTGGCAAGCTGGTATGGTGTGAGCGTGACAGAGGTGGAGACCACTCACCATCCGAGGCTTAGGGGCAAATCAAAATACGGCATCTCGCGCACAGTCAAGGTTATGCTCGACCTTATAACAGTAAAATTCCTGCAGAGTTTCTCCACAAAACCCATACAGTTCTTTGGCCCCCTGGGACTGGGTTGCGGCTTTATCGGTTTTGCCCTCTCACTGTATCTCACATTCAGAAAGCTCCTGTTCGGGGAGTCCATCGGGGGCAGGCCACTTTTACTTTTGAGTATCCTCCTGATAATCGTCGGAATTCAGCTTATAGGCATGGGACTTATAAGTGAAATGCTCGTAAGGGTTTATCACGAGAGTCAGAGAAAACCAATCTATGTAATCAAGGAGATCCTTGGCCAAAAAGAGAAATAAAATATTCACGCTACTGGTGAAGATGACCATAAGCTCTGCCATCCTCTATTTTGTATTGAGGAAGGCAGGGATTCGTGAAGTATATCTCACTCTCAGGGAGATGAACCCCTTAAGCTTCGTTGCCGCACTGGTGCTCTATTTAATGTCCCTGTTTACATCAACCATCAGGTGGAAGGTGCTGCTTACACCACTTGGAAAGAATTTCGGTAACATGAGCACCTTCAGGCTCTTCTCGCTCTACCTCATGGGGGCCTTTTTCAACCGTTTCCTGCCCGGCATAGTCGGTGGAGATGCAGTCAGGACCTACTATCTTTACAAGGACACAGAGAGGGGTTCCCTGTCTCTCGCAACGGTCTTTGCCGACAGGTATATGGGATTTCTGGCAATGATCACCCTCGGACTTACCGCCATTCCCTTTGGAATAAACAAAATACGGGGCACTGGTGTGGAATGGGCAGTACCTGTAATAGCAATGATCTTTATAGCAATCAGTTTCTTTATCTTTGTCCTCAAGATCGGAAAAAGGTTTTCAACCATACGGCGTTTTCATAAGTATTTCAGTAAGCTGAAGCACTCCCCTGTCATTCTGTTAAAGGCCTTTGCCCTTTCAATCATCATACAGGTCTTTGGAATCATCTCCGTCTATATATTATCTGTCGGTATTGGTGCAGATGCTTCACTGGTGGAATACTTTCTCTTCATCCCCATAATAAACACACTCACAACCCTCCCCATATCCATATCAGGGATCGGCATCAGGGAGGGGGCGTTTGTAATGCTCCTGGGGCTTACAGGAATCTCTCCCCAGGTAGCCACCTCGATATCCCTTGCATGGTTTTTTGCCTACACAGTGGGCTCTCTGCCCGGAATAATCGTATACATAAAATGGAGGGTTAAAAATGAAGCCGAAGACCCTTCAGTCCCTGCATAACCCGGCAATAAAGAAGGTCCTCAAACTGAGAAGCAGGCCTGAAAAGTATGCACCCGCCCCCCAAAGCCTCTCCGGCGAGGTACTGATTGAAGGGCCAAGGCCCCTCGCAATGGCCATTGAAACCGGGGCCGCAATCAAGTCGGCACTCATCACAGAGGACGTTCTGAAGGAGGCGGACTACGACGCCATACTCGAAAAACTTACCGGTCTCACCATACCGGTATTCGTTATAGACAAAGACCGGATGGCTCAAATATCCGACACCGTTACACCCCAGGGGATAATAGCAATCTGCAAGGTAAAGGCAAGGAATATCCATGACCTTTCCCCGAAAAAGGACGAACTCTTCGTCGTATCCGACACAATACAGGACCCCGGCAATACAGGAACAATCATCAGGGTCTGTGACGGTGCAGGCATCAGGGCCTTCATCTCACTCAAGGGCTCTGCCAACCCCTTTAATCCCAAGGTGATAAGGGCTTCCGCAGGAAGTGTCTTCAGCCTGGACATTGTCCTGGCAGAAAGAGAGGATTTCCTTGAGTGGTGCAGGGAACATAATATCCCCATCCTGATTACAGCACCTGAGGCAGACAAGACAATATTTGAGTTTGACCTTGAGGGCAGTGGCGCGCTGGTCTTTGGAAATGAGACGCGGGGGGTAAGCAAGGAGATAAGGCAGGAGGCAGCCTGCAGCCTCAGGATACCCATATATGGGAGTGCCGAGAGCCTCAATGTAGCCTCAACTGCTGCAATCACCATTTACGAGTTTGTCAGAAAAACAAGAGAAACAGAAATCAGACGGGATTAACAGGATTAACAGGATAAAGTAAAGTAAAGTAAATATTAACCTGGCAACTATTCAGAGAGACATATTCGTCAAAATCAACCACTTAAGAACTTGTTGTGTAAACTCTTGTTTTGTCACCCTGAACTTGTTTCAGGCGTGGCAAGGCGAATAGACTGCGTCTCATAAGTCATTGATTCTTAGAGATTCTGAAATAAATTCAGAATGACATATATCGTTTTTTTTCTGTTTGTGCAACAAACTTTTAACCAGCTAAAAACTCTGTATTTATTTGCCGGTTTAATAAAATAAAAATATCCTGTTAATCCTGTCAAAATAATTCTTATGCTTTCTCCTGCTCAACGCTTTCCCGCCAGACCATAATCGCCAACTCAGGACAGACCTCGGCACAGAGCACGCACCCGGTACACTTATCAGGGTCTGTCAGCCTTACAGGATAATAGCCGGCCTTGTTGAACACGGAATCCGTCTCTATTATCCCCATCGGGCATGTAATAACACAGTAATCACAACCCTTACAGATTTCCCTGTCTATCTCGACCCTGCCCTTCATCGCCCTTCATCCCGCTTTTTGCGCAGTAACTCCTCGGCATGTCTTAGAGACGGCCCGCTCACAGAGCCGCTGAGCATCCTCGCAATCTCCCTTACCCGCTCATCCTGGTCAAGTCCCCTGACCGTCACCGCAACCCCCGCTCCTTCCTCCTCCTTGGTCACAAGGAGATGAAAAACCGCCCTTGAAGCAATCTGCGGCAGGTGTGTGATACATATAACCTGGTGTCTCTCTGAAAGTCTCCTCAACCGCTCCCCAACTGATTCGGCGGTCTGTCCCCCCACCCCTGCGTCCACCTCATCAAAGACCAGTACCGGCACTCTGTCCACATCTGCAAATACGCTCTTCAGGGCAAGCATCAGCCTTGATAGTTCCCCGCCTGAGGCAACCTTGTTGAGGGGGCGCGGCGGCTGACCGGGATTGGCAGAGAAGAGAAAATCGACCCTGTCAATGCCTGTTGACATGATGGGTATCTCTGTAACCTCTATCCTGAAATCAGGGTGGCTGAAAGCAAGTTCGGAGAGTACTTTCCTTAACATACCCTCAATCCTCCGGGCTGTCCTTTTCCTCTCCCTGCTGAGGGAGTCGGCCTTCTCCATCAATGCCAAGTGAATCTTTTCCATCTCATCCTCAATCTCTGCACCCCGTTCCTCAAGTCCCTCTAAATCCTCAAGCTCCGCTGCTGCCTTCTTTCTATAGTCAAGGATGCTCTCCACTGTCTCACCATACTTCCTCTGAAGGTCTTCAATAAGTGCCAACCTTGATTCCACATCTTCAAGTCTCTGCGGCTCACAATCATACATCTCCTTGATCTCGCGCAGGGAAGAGGCAGCATCCTGCAGCAGGGAATCTGCATCTCTTAAAACCTTCAGCACCTCTGCCGCAGAGGCATCTATCCGACTAAGCTCTTCGATATTGCCAAGAAGCATACCGAGTTTCTCCAGGACAGAGCCGTCCTCATCTTTCAGGACTGAAAAGGCTGACTCTCCAAGGTATCTCAGATGAGTAAGGTTGGAAAGGATTGCCTTCTCTTCACGCAGCCCATCCTCTTCTCCACCCTGAAGTCCTGCTGCATCAATCTCGGCAATCTGATACCTCAGAAGGTCTATCCTCTGTGCCCGCTCCCTTGCCTTCTCCTTTATATCTGTAATGGTATTGAGCAGGCTCCGGTATCTGTCATGGAGTTTATCCACCTCTTTTACAAGGCCGTCAAGTCTCCCAAAAGAATCAACAAGCCCCCTCTGGACAGCAGGTGAGAGCAGACTCTGGTGTTCATGCTGGCCATGCAGGTCGACAAGGTCTTTGCCAAAAGCTGAAAGGGTCTGTATGGTTACCAGGGAGTCGTTAATATAGGCCCTGCTTCGTCCGGTACTCGAAACCACCCGTTTTACGATCACACCATCCTCACAGGCAATACCGATTGAATCAAGCAGAAGGCTATCCTTTATCTCAAAAAAGGCCTCTATCCATGCCTCATCAGCACCGGCCCTGACAGAGTCTGAACTCGCCCTGCCCCCAAGTACCAGCTCAATGGCGTCCACCACAAGGGACTTGCCGGCCCCTGTCTCCCCTGTTATTACATTCAGGCCTTCTTCAAAGGAGAGGCTGAGTTTGTCCACAATTGCAAAGTTTTTTATTCTTATTTCTCTCAACATTATAAAAAATTATCATAACAGTATCAGAGAAAAAAAGGCCAAAAAGACGGTTATATTGCTAATCTTCTTGAAATAACACTTGTTAATTTAATAGAATAGAGAGCACTTGACTCTTATCACGAGATTTTCCAATCCAAACCAAGTATAGAAACAATGGAGGAATCCTTTATGAGCGAAACGATTGAGATCAGATGGCATGGCAGGGGTGGACAGGGCACTGTTACTGCTGCCAAGGTATTGGCTGACGCATGTCTGAGCGGCGGCAAGAATGTACAGGCATTTCCTGAGTACGGCCCTGAAAGGGCAGGTGCACCTCTCAGGGCATATAACCGGATAAGTTCAAAACCCCTGAGGCTTCACTGTCCGGTTAGCCATCCGAAAATTGTAGTTGTCATGGATGCAACCCTCATTGAGAGCATTGATATCACGGAAGGGACTCCGGATGATGCCATGTTCGTGATCAACACACACAAGACACCGGAAGAAATAAGGAAAAGGCTGAAGCTGAAGGATAGTCAGAAACTCTTTACGATTGATGCAAGCACAATCGCCATGGAGACCATCGGAAGACCCCTCCCGAATTCATGCGTGCTTGGAGCCCTTATCAAGGCATCGGGGATAACGGATATTCAGACCCTTCTTGATGATGTAAAGGGGAGTTTTGGCAGTAAATTTTCCGAAAAGATTATCACAGGCAATCTGGAAGCAACCAGAAGAGGCTATGAGGAGGTTAAAGAAGGATGAAACTAAAGGGATGGAAAGAACTGGAGATAGGGGCGATTATCCCTGAGGCAGGTAATGCAGAACAGTACAACACTGGTTCATGGCGTGCCTCCAGACCTCAATGGATAGAGGAAAACTGTATTCAATGTCTCTTCTGCTGGATATACTGCCCTGACTCTTCCGTCACGGTAAAGGACAGCAAGAGAGGTGAATTTGATTACGGGCACTGCAAGGGCTGTGGAGTATGTGCTCATGAATGTCCCGGGAAGAAGGGAAAGAAGGCCATCGTGATGGTAGAGGAGGGCAACTAATATGGGTAAAAAACTTGCAATTACAGGAAACCAGGCCCTGGCAGAGGCCATGAGACAGATAAACCCTGACGTCTGTGCCGCCTATCCAATCACACCCTCAACAGAGATTATGCAGAGGTTTGCATCCTTTGTATCAGACGGTGTGGTGGATACGGAACTTGTCACTGTGGAGAGTGAACACAGTGCCATGAGCGCCTGCATAGGCGCTTCAGCAGCTGGAGGAAGGGTAATGACAGCCACATCTTCACAGGGACTTGCCCTGATGTGGGAGATGCTCCATATTGCCTCAGGCATGAGGCTTCCAATAGCAATGACACTTGTAAACCGGGCACTCTCCGCCCCCATCAATATCCACGGCGATCACTCCGATGGAATGGGCTCAAGGGACTGCGGATGGATTCAGCTTTATTCAGAAAATGCCCAGGAGGCATATGACAACATATTTCAGGCTGTAAGGATTGCAGAGCATGAGGATATAAGGCTTCCTGCAATGGTATGCATGGATGGCTTCATAATAAGTCACTCAATTGAGAGCATGGAGTTCCTGCCGGATGAGGTCATCAGGGATTTTATAGGGGAGTTCAAACCAAAATACCCGCTCCTCGATGTTGACAAGCCTGTAACTTACGGGCCACTTGTGCTTCCGGACTTTTATATAGAGTTCAAAAGGGCCCAGCATGAGGCCATAAACAAGGCAAAGAAGGTTACACTTGAGGTGGCCAGGGAGTTTGAAAAGATATCGGGCAGGAGTTACGGCCTCTTTGAGCCCTACAGGCTCGATGATGCTGAAATTGCCATTGTCCTGCTCAACTCTGCAGCCGGCACTGCCAAGGACGTTGTAGATGACTTCAGGAACAAGGGGATAAGAGTGGGACTGCTGAAACCACGGCTTTTCAGACCGTTCCCTTATGAGGAGATTGCAGAGGCATTGGGTGACGCAAAGGTTATATGTGTATTTGACAGGGCTGATTCCTTTGGTGGTTTTGGACCAATGTACATGGAGATTGCCTCGGCCATGATGGCCGCAGGCTCCAGCCCCCTGATGGTCAACAAGATTTACGGCCTTGGCGGAAGGGACTTCATGCCTGAAGATGCAGAGGCTGTTATCAAGGAGATGACCGGAATCCTGGATACCGGAAAGACAGGGACCCTGAAAGAATATATCGGGGTTAGAGAATAATAACGATTGATTATTGACTATTGACGATTGAGTATTAAAAATTAAAAAATCGACAATTGAAAATTGAAAATTCAAAAAGGAGCTAAAAGATGTCAACACCTTTGAGGTTAAAAGAACTTTCAAAAAAAGAGGATTTACTGACAGGCGGACACAGGATGTGTGCCGGCTGTGGCGCACCCATAGCAATCAGGCAGGTATTACTTGCTGCCGATGTCCCCCTCGTAGCTGCAAATGCAACAGGGTGCCTTGAGGTCTCAACAACCATCTATCCTTACACTGCGTGGAAGATTCCATGGATACACAGCGCCTTCGAAAATGCGGCCGCCACAATCTCAGGGGTTGAGGCCATGTACAAGGCGTTAAAGAAAAAGGGCAAGATCGACCGCAAGATAAAATTTATTGCATTCGGCGGAGACGGGGGTACATACGATATCGGGCTTCAGAGCCTTTCCGGCGCCATGGAACGGGGACATGACATGGTATATATCTGCTATGACAATGGTGCATATATGAATACAGGAATACAGCGCTCAAGCGCCACCCCTTTTGGCGCCAATACAACCACATGCCCCGCAGGCAGGGTAATCCACGGCAAGCCCCAGAAAAGAAAGAATCTCACCAGGATAATGGCTGCACATGATATTCCCTATGTAGCGCAGACCACACCCGCACACTGGCGCGACCTTATGACAAAGGTAAGGAAGGCGCTTGAGGTTGATGGTCCGGCCTTCATAAACATACTCGCCCCGTGCAATCGCGGATGGAGGACTCCTACAAACAATGCAATAGAACTCTGCAGAATTGCTGCAGACACCTGTTTCTGGCCGCTCTATGAATATGAAAACGGCAAGTTGACTGTAAACTACAAGCCAAAGGAAAAGAAACCGGTCACTGACTTCCTCAAGACCCAGGGCAGGTTCAAACACCTCTTCTCCCCTGACAGTAAAGACCTGCTGAAACAGGCTCAGGAAAATACTGATCACGAGTGGGATAAACTCCTGAGAGAGGCGGCATGCTGGGCTGAAGAAACAGGAACTACAGAAGAAGGGAAATAGACGGGTTGAAAATAATCGGCCTTTCTGTTAATGTAAAACAACAGGATTTATAAAAGCCATTACTGGAATGGCCTTAAAAAGATCTGTCCGGGAGAGCAATGTCAGACTTTGTAATGTATGAGGAAGAGTTCCGGAGGGTCGATGAGGAATTAAGGAGACTCTACCAACTGGCCAATGCCAAGCTTGTCTTTCTCGTTGACAAAAACGGTCAACTAATCGCCTCAGCAGGTGATACCCACAATATTGATACAACTGCCCTTGCCTCTCTCACTGCCGGCAATATAGCTGCCACAGGTGGTATAGCAAAACTCCTCGGCCAGAAGGAGTTCTCTATCCTCTTTCACGAAGGTGACAGGGATAACATACATATATCCATTGTAGCAAACAAGGTAATCCTGGCAGTTCTCTTTGATCAACGGTCTTCCCTGGGAATCGTCAGACTCAGGGTCAAAAAATCAACAGGAGCATTAACCAGGATACTTCACGAGATGGACAAAAAGGCCCTGGGAGAGAAGAGGGGAAGAGCGGAATTGTCCCCCTTTGCCGAAATCACGGATGAAGATATTGACCAGCTTTTCAAGTAGGTGTTATTAGGTGTCCTTTATAAACTATTCCTCCAGAGAGATAAACTGCAAGATAGTCTATTATGGACCCGGATTGTGTGGTAAGACCACAAATCTGCAATTCATCTACAAAAAAACCTCCCCTCAGCAAAAGGGCAAACTGATATCTCTTGCAACAGAGACCGAGCGGACCCTCTTCTTTGACTTCCTTCCCATTGCACTCGGTGATATGAGGGGTTTTAAGGTGAGATTCCACCTCTATACTGTCCCCGGACAGGTCTTTTATGCGGCAAGCAGGAAACTGATACTCAAGGGCGTGGACGGCGTTGTCTTTGTTGCAGATTCACAGATCGAGCGGACAGACGCCAATATTGAAAGCCTTGAGGACCTGAGGATTAATCTTGCTGACCAGGGATATGAACTCGAAAGGTTGCCTTTCACAATGCAGTACAATAAACGGGACCTGCCTAATGTTGTTCCTGTTGCAGAGCTGGACAGTCTCCTGAATCCTGACAAGGTTCCCGCCTTCGAGTGTGTGGCCACAAGCGGCAGGGGCGTCTTTGAAACATTGAAGAATATCGGGAAGCAGGTACTCATGGAACTGAAAAAACACTACTAAACTATCAGCATGAGGGCCCTCTCATGAAATGTTATTACAGCAGGTGTCGTGCCGAAATAATCGCCATCTATCTGAATGTGTGCATCTCCTGACACAACTATTCTCTTCCCCTTTATGCAGGTGGTCTCCTCTGAATTCATACGCCCACCAGTGATAACTTCAAATACATACCTGAACAGGTCGCTCCTTTTACCTCCATGCATAATAGAGACATACAGATGCGGTGCTCTCAGGCCTGCGTCAGGGCAGACCCTGAAACTTCCGGCATAATATCCGGCATTACAGACAATAACCCCATATCCCTCGTATTCCCTGTCATCAACGACTATCCTGAGCAGGTCAGGCCGGTATCTCATAAAACACTTGAGACCGCTTATCAGGTATGCCCCCTTACCTGACAGGCATTTCAACTTCTGATTCACCCTGTAAACGGCCTCGCCGTCAAAACCGATTCCAGCCATAAGAACAAAGTATTTATCATTTATCCTGCCGAGATGAACATACTCAGTCTTGCCGTTAAGGGCCTTCAGTGTGGCCTTATAGATATCAGCCGGAAAATCGAGTTCTCCGGCAAGGACGTTTGTAGTCCCAGCGGGTATAAAGGCAACAGGCACATCCGTAAAGGCTGTCCCGTTGACCACCTCATTAAACGTACCATCCCCCCCTATGGCCAGTATCATCTCAGGGGACTTTCTTGCAGCATCTCCGGCAATCTGCTCGGCATCACCCCTCTTGCCTGTATAGAAGACTGAGACGTCACTGAACCTCTTCTTCAGCACATCTATTGCTGACAGGAGTCTCTTTTCAGAGAAAGAACCTGAGGCCGGATTAACGATTAATACTGCAGATGAACTCATCAGGGTTAATTATATCATGAATATCCGATAACTTGGTGATCATAACAGGTGTCTCCTCGAGATACCTGACAACATCCCCTACAGCGCACTCTTCAGTAACGAAAAATACCCTGCCGCCATTCATCATATCCTTCTCTTTTATGTGAGGCACCCTCACATAACCGGTATTTTCTGAAGAGAGATAACCGGTTGTGTAAAAGGGGTCATCAGACACACACAGCTCTGCAACTATATGCGGAGAGGACGCCACCTTTGAAGCAAGCACAACGGCCTCACTCACAACAGTCCTGTCTGCATCGAATCTATTCAGAGACTCATATAATGCCGGCAATAATGCCGGCATAATGCCGAGCCTTGTGGCCCTCACTCCCCTTACCCTGTCAGGCTCTGCCCTGACACCGCTGACTGCCCTTACAATTGCCGCCCCCCTCATAACATCTGGAGACTCTATTATGGATCTGGCAGTATTGAATGCCTTCCCGGAGACATCAAGACAGTTCAGCCCCTCTTCAACAAATCTCCATGCCTCACTGTAATCTCTGGTATTCACTGTATAAACCGGCTGCATCTCTATGAGCTGCGGCTCCTCTTCAAGCCTCTCAACGGTAACCACAACCCTGTCAGGCTCACCCCTGTCATGATGCAGTGCCCTTTGCACATAAGCCGCTACAGTGTCCTGCAGCTCATCTCCCGGGTACAGGCCCTCAGCCCCGGAGATATGCATCTCACCCTCAGATGCCCTCATCCTTATATTCCAGTACATGAACTAATCGTATCTCAGGCCCAGCATCTTGATCAGCTTTATATCATCTT
The DNA here is from genome assembly GCA_002898135.1 of bacterium BMS3Bbin07. Taxonomy (GTDB): domain Bacteria; phylum Nitrospirota; class Thermodesulfovibrionia; order Thermodesulfovibrionales; family JdFR-85; genus BMS3Bbin07. Next base: position 1,818 of record BDTQ01000221.1, on the reverse strand, counting down.
CCGCACAGCGGCCTTTCAGTGTAAGGTAGTTACCTGTCAGGAGGCCATCGGCACCAGCAAGGAAGACCATTGAGTTCAATTCTCCCAGTGTCTGCACCCGTCCGCCACAAACCCTTATCTCTTTTTCAGGAAGTATAAACCTGTAGACACTTATAATCCTCAGGGCCTCTAAAGGATGAAGTGGGGGAAGATGGCCCATTGGTGTCCCTTTCACGGGCATCAGGAAATTTATGGGAATAGAATCCACATTCAGATCCTTTAATGTATAGGCCATCCTGATCCTGTCGTCCCATGATTCACCAAGACCGAAAATCCCTCCTGAACAGAGGGAAAGACCGGCATTCTTCACAGCCATGATCGTCTTTATCTTGTCACTATAGGTATGGGTGGTACAGACCTTCTGAAAGAACTCTTCAGAGGTCTCAAGGTTGTGATGAAAGCGTTCAAGACCTGCGTCTTTCAGTATTTTGAGGCCATCTTCATCGAGAAGACCGAGTGTGGCACAGGGCAGGAGACCAATCTGCCGGATATCGCCAACTGCAGAGGCTATAACCTCTATTTCTTCTCCTGAAACCCTTTTTCCGCTCGTAACGATACAGAACCTCTTTGCACCGGAAAGCCTTGCCTCTTTCGCCCTGCTTAAGATTTCGCCCTGCCCCATCCAGGGATAGACACTTATATTTGTCCTGTGCCTGGTGGATTGAGCACAATAAGCACAATCCTCTGTGCAGTTGCCGGACTTTGCATTAACAATTGAGCAGAGATCAACTCTGTTACCCCTGAAATGTTCCCTGATAGAGGTGGTAGCCTCAAATAAAGTGTGCAAAGGCACAGCAGTATCATCTGCAAGAAAGGACGCCTCTTCTTCCGAGACCACTCCCCCGTTAAGTACCCTCTCTTTTAGCTCCGTCAGCAATCCGCTCATTTTAACCTGCTTAAATCATATAGTCTTTCAGTATCTTATCTCAAAAACCGTGAACTCACCCTTGTAAGGCTCCCAGGCAACGTCTATATTGGTGACGTGAGCAGCAGGAGGCCCCTTATAACATTCTACTATCGCCTTCTCAATATCCTCCCCTTTTCCCTCAAAAACTGCCTCCACTCTCCCGTCAGGGAGGTTCCTTACCCATCCCTTGAGACCTAAACTCAGGGCAAGCTCCATTACAAACGCCCTGAAAAAAACACCCTGAACAACCCCTTCAATATAGAGATGCGCCCTTAGATTATTCATAGCCACGTGGAGTTTTGGAGTATGGGAGTTCTGGAGGTGTTGGGATTTTCATTTCTCCAAATCCCCATCTCTCCAATACTCCAGCATTTTCCTCTATCACACACTCTGATAGTGCTGAGATATAAAATTCAGGAGTCCCTCCACCCTGCGAACAAGCACCTTCGTATCAGGGTCTGCCCCCTTATTGACATAATTGGCAGGGGCAAGAAGTTCCATTTGTCTCTTAAGACCTTTATCCGCCTTGATTCCGGAGAAAAAGAGTATCGGCACCTTCTTTTTCTTCTTTTTTTCCTCGAGTGTCCTGAGGGTCCTTGCAGCAGTAAGACCATCCATCACCGGCATATTAAGGTCGATTATTGCAAATCTGAACTGGATATCAGCGGACAGAAGTTTCGAATATTCCGAAACGAGTTCAAGACCGTTGGAGACTGCAACAACCTCACTGGCTAACGCCTTCTTCAATATTAATTCTTTCAGCAGGGTCCTTGTGAATTTTGAGTCCTCTGCAATAAGTGCGTATGTACCTGATGATCTCCTTCTACCTTCCCAGAGATTATCTGTACCCAGTGTAAAGCCACAAAAGGCAC
>BDTQ01000220.1 GCA_002898135.1 bacterium BMS3Bbin07 | reverse complement strand
TTACAAGAGACTTGTCCCCGGTTATGAGGCCCCCGTGTATATATGCTGGGCAAGGAGAAACCGCTCAGCCCTTGTAAGGGTTCCCATGTATAAACCCGGAAAGGAAGGAGCCACAAGGATTGAGCTGCGCTCTCCGGACCCTGCCTGCAATCCATACCTTGCCTTTGCGTGTATGCTTAATGCAGGCCTTAAGGGAATAGAAAAGGGATACCCCATGTGGGAACCGGCAGAGATGGATGTATACCACCTTACAGATACTGAACGACGGGGGATGGGGATTGAGCAGCTCCCGGAAAGCCTGATAGAGGCCATTGAGCATGCCGAAAAGAGCGACCTTCTCAGGGAGACCCTTGGAGAGCACGTCTTTAATGAACTTATCCTGAGCAAGAAGATAGAATGGGACGACTATCGTGTCAGGGTCTTCCCCTATGAAATCGAGACTTATCTTCCGATGCTGTAGTTGTTCTTAGGCCGGCAAATAAAAAACATGGTTTTTAAAAGGAACACACCCCTTAATCCCCTCTTGATAGAGGGGAAAGAGTTACGAACATTCCTGGTTTTGACGGTAGGGGCGGAATGAGGTAAGTGTGCGGAGCAAGCAGGTAAAAAAGAGTCCTGGGAAGGCGGGGGTGTGTAAAGAGCAGGGTTTTGTTTGGTGGACGGTAGGGGGGTCGAACCCCCGACCTCCAGAGTGCGATTCTGGCGCTCTCCCAACTGAGCTAACCGCCCAAAAAGTGACCGCATGGGTCATACTCAACCTGATTCGATACATTATAATATCATAAACTCTTCAGGGATTTATATTTATGAACTTTTAATAACAAGGGTTATCCGGGGGCACAACAGGTATCAATATGAGACGAGTGTTTTATCCGGAAGGTCCTGTCTGTGACATCTGAGACAAAAGTTTTTCTCCATAACAATCCTTCTTAAATAAACCTTCTTCTTGAGGATGGGCATATAAAAAGAGGAGTGAAAGGTGTGACACGTAATGCACATCAGCCTGCCATCACTGCTTAAGGGCATCTCTTCAGAAAAAGCAGGCCTTACCTTAACCCCCACCGGATGGGAAAATAGCTTCCTCTCTCCCTGATGACACCTCAAGCATATACTGTCAGTGGCATCATTAAATTCTGGAGATACCTCGTTAAGGAAGAGAGTTTGGTGACACTCCGAACACCGTATATCTGTATTTAATATAATCTCATTATGCGGTCCTGTGCCCCGGGCAATCAAAGGATATGCCAGGCATGAAAGGAAAAAGATGAAAAATATCAAAACCCTCATAATTATATTGACTTCAAGCCTTATGGGAAAGTTTCCGGTATTGTACCAGGCATGGATACAGTCTATCCTCCAGCTACTATCGGACAAAGTTCCTATAAACTTTAACCTTTAATCCTGAAATAAAGAATTGCTCCACCCCGGAAATTTTAATTTTTCCAATTTTCTGCTAAAATGGTAACTGTATTGCGCATAATGGTAAGAATGATGGAAAAGAGCAATCCCTTAAAGATATTTAGCCCACAAAAGGAACTCGCCGGAGCTGCTACCCTGGACCTTAACGGTCTGGTCAGGAAGGCTGTTTCACTGTTGGAGTACCAGATGAGGGCCAGGAATATTGCCGTCTCTGTATGCCTGCACAAGGATCCACTTTTCGTTAAAGGTGACTTTCATCTCTTATCGCAAGCCCTGCTCCATATGCTGCTGGGTATCATAAAGTCCTTTGAAACCTATGAGGGAGAGAAACAGCTTATGGTCTCAACCGTCAAACATGAGGGAAAGGCCGTATTAAACCTCAGTGACTCCATTCTTGACTCCTCGGACGAATTGTTCGATATTTTCAAATCACACGATATTCCCGGAAAGATGAGGGGCCTCGGCACACCCCTTGCCCACAGGATTATCAAAATTCACGGGGGAGCGATGGCCTTTAAGCTCTCAAGCAAGGGCAGAAGTTTTCGCATCGAGATTCCCTTATTAAAAACCTGTTCTCCCAGGAAGGGGAACGGGTCATTGAGGATCCTCGTTGTTGATGACGATGCGATTGTTGTTGATGTATTCAGAGAGTTTCTGGAACTCCTGGGACATGAAGCTACGGTTTTGCGCTCACCTCTTAAGGCACTTGATCTGCTGGTTAAAGAGAAGTTTGATTTTGTGCTTGTTGATCTCAGGATGCCGGAGATGAACGGGATAACCTTTATGCAGAAGGCAGAGGAATTTATTGACAAGAACAGACTTTGGCTGCTGACCGGTGATATTCTTTCATTTGAAGTGGAGTTGCTGAAGAAGAGAGGGAATATAAGGATCCTTGAAAAACCTGTAAGCATTGAACGGTTCAAGACCCTGTTTGACAATTCGCCGGGAGATGACCGGTGAGAGATATACAAAGAGATATCAGCAGCCTGAAGACCCTTTCAACCATACCCGTTGTAATGAAACGGCTTTTGGAGACTATCAGTGACGAAAATTCATCATTCGTTGATCTGTCCGAGATAATTCAACATGACCAGAGCCTTTCCGAGAGGGTAGTGGCAATAGCCAATGCCCCGTATTTCTGGCATTCAGGTTTGATAAATAACCTTGAGCAGGCAACCCTGCTTTTGGGTTACGACCTTGTCAGAAGTATCGCTATCAGCATATCCGTCTTCGATCTCCTTGACAAAGACGAGGCCAGGAGGATGAGGGAACTATGGGCTCACAGCTATGAAGTCGGCCTCATCGCCGGGCTCCTCTGCGATAAGGTGCCTGTTACCTCAGGGGCTGTATGCTTCCTTGCCGGACTCCTGCATGATATTGGAAGGATTATCTTTTATACCCTTTATGCCCCTGAATACAGGCCTATAATGTTTGATGAAGCGGTAACCGAAAAAGAAAAAGGGCTCTTTGACGTTGACCACAGCGCTGCCGGGGGCTGGTTTTTGGAGTATTCCCTCTTTCCGGATGAGATAATCTCTGCAGTGAGACACCACCATAATCTGAAGGGATGCGAAAGACACAAGGGGATAGCCATCACTGTGCATCTTGCTGAGGCGCTCTCATCTCTTCTTACCGCAAGAAACGAGGTTGACGGTTTCTGGAGCAAGGACAAGGAAAGACTTTTTTATAAAAGCGGCCTTAAAAAAGAAGACATAGAACACATTGGAACAATAGTCAGAAAGGAATCCCCGCTTGTTAAGAACTTTTTTGAGATGTAAACTCCCCCCCCCCATTCATTGCATAGTTTCTTGATTAACAATTCTATTGACATTTTAACTCTCCGGAAGTATAATTAAAGTATGACCCTGAAAGAAGGGCTGTCCTTAATGCGGCAGAAGAGTGCCCTTACAGGATAGTCAAGGGGTTTCCCCGATCGAATAAAACTTTAAGGAGGCAGAAATGTCTGAAGAAAAAAAGAAGAAAAGGATGGCGATAATTGCCAGCAAGGGGACAATGGATATGGCCTATCCACCGCTTATACTTGCTTCAACCGCAGCTGCAATGGATGTTGAAACAGCAATATTCTTTACGCTCTATGGTGTGGAGATAGTGAACAGGAAGAAAAATCACAAGCTCCAGGTGGCCCCTATAGCAAACCCTGCAATGCCTTCACCGATACCTGTGCCTAATATACTTGGCATATTGCCCGGCATGACCTCGATTGGAACAACCATGATGAAGGGAATGATAAAGAAGATTAACTGGCCAAAGATTCCTGAACTTATTGATGCGTGCAAGGATGGCGGGGTCAGGATGATAGCCTGTGCCCCCACGCTTGAGATGACTGGGGTGAGCAAGGACGATCTTGTTGAGGGTGTTGAAGTCGCCGGGGCTGCCGAGTTCTTAGACTTTGCCCTTGATGCGGATATAACGCTCTTTATATAAGTTTACCCTGCAGAAACAGGTTTCTACTGCAGGGATAGTTTTATCTCCCCCCTCCAAATCCTTGCATTGCAGCCCCCCGCTGAGGGGGGCCATTTTTTTGACCTCCGGCCATTCACCGTAAATACCTTTTGTCCTTAAGGGGGGCCCCGGAATATCCTGTTTTATTCTTTTGCCTTTGATTCCTTTATTATGCGGTCCACATCCTCTCTGTCCAGGACTTCATCTTTTATAAGCGCCTCTGCTAAATTATCAAGGGCATGCCTGTTATTGCCCAATATTTCCTCAGCTCTTGATTCCGCATCAGTTATGAACCTCCGTATCTCCTGGTCCATAAGCCATGCCATCTCCTCACTGTAGTGTTTGGGCTGAGCAAGTTCCATTCCTAAAAATGGATGTTCCTCTCCCCTCCCAAGATTCAGGGGACCAACTTTATCACTCATACCCCACTGAGCTACCATCTTCTCTGCAAGGGAAGTCGCTTCTTTCAGGTCATTCTGTGCGCCCGTGCTCACATCATTAAAGGCCGTCTTCTCGGCAACCCTTCCGGCAAGGGCTACGCTCAGTTTGCTCATGAGGTATGACTTGGGATAATAATGTCTGTCTTCCTCGGGCAGGAGTTGAGTTACACCCATAGCCATCCCGCGAGGCAGGATGCTGACTTTGTAAATAGGGTCGGCATTCGGCAGCTCATATGCAACAAGTGCGTGTCCCGACTCATGGTATGCGGTTATCCGTCTTTCTATTTTGCTGATAGGTTCTTCTCTTACAGTACCCATCAGGATTTTATCCCTGGCCTCTTCAAAATCACTTGCATCTATTTCATCTTTTTTCTTTCTTACCGCAGTAAGGGCAGCCTCATTCACAAGGTTTTCGAGGTCTGCGCCTGTCATGCCGGGGGTCCCTTTTGCAATGCTTTCAAAGTCAATATCGTCAGCCAGCACCTTATCCCTGACGTGAATCTCAAGGATGGCCTTACGATCCCTCCACCCTGGCCTGTCAATAACGATATGCCTGTCAAAACGGCCCGGCCTGAGAAGAGCAGGGTCAAGGACATCCGGCCTGTTTGTTGCCGCCATAACAATTACTTCTTCGTGAGTCTCAAATCCATCCATTTCACTTAAAAGCTGATTCAGCGTTTGTTCCCTTTCATCATGCCCTCCTCCAAGGCCTGTTCCACGGGTGCGCCCGACGGCATCAATCTCGTCAATAAAAATTATGCTTGGCTGTGAGGCTTTTGCCTTCTGGAACATGTCCCTGACACGGGCGGCCCCTACACCCACAAACATCTCTATAAACTCAGATGCACTGCTGCTGTAAAAAGGAACACCTGCCTCACCTGCTACCGAACGTGCAAGGAGAGTCTTCCCTGTGCCGGGTGGACCGACCAGGAGCACACCCTTGGGGACTTTTGCCCCAAGTTTTTTGTATTCAGAGGGATTCTTCAGGAATTCTACTGTTTCCTTCAGCTCCTGTTTTACATTCTCCATCCCGGCCACATCCTTAAAGGTTACAGTGGGGTTTTTGACATCATAGAGTTTTGCCTTGCTTGAACCAAAGGAGAAGAGTCCCCCGGGGCCTCCCGGGCCCTGTTGTGCTTTCTTCATTATGAATACCCAGATGCCGATAATCAAAACCCACGGTAGAATCCCGAGTAAAAACTTTCCGAAAAAAGAGACCTCCTCAGGAGGTTTAACATTTATAACTACACCCTTGTTTTCAAGTTC
>BDTQ01000219.1 GCA_002898135.1 bacterium BMS3Bbin07 | reverse complement strand
GTTTTCCAAAAAGAAGGAGTACAGGGCTGCAGTATCATCAGGTGTTCAGGAAGTAATCATAAAAGTGAAAGGAGGATACACCCCGGACCTGATAGTTGCAAAGGCAGGAAAACCCCTCAGACTCCTCTTTACGCGGGAGGAAGAGGCATCCTGTACGGAGATGGTTGTCTTCGGGGCATTTAACAAGTCTGCAAAACTACCTCCCTATAAGGAGGTAGCGGTAGATCTGTTGCCGGAGAAGCCCGGAGAGTACGACTTCTCCTGTCAGATGGGTATGATAAGAGGCAAACTCATAGTTGAAGAGTAACCTGAAGATAGCTTGGTTATTACAAATAATTAAATGAAGGAGGTAGTATTATGCATAGAGACCCGGTTTGTGGAAGGAAGATGAATCCCAACAAGGCCCACATCACAATTGAGCATGGGGGCAGGAAATATTATCTCTGCTGCCCCTTGTGTCAGGCGGAGTTCGAAAAGAATCCTGAAAAGTATATAAAGCAGGAAAAGGATTGACTGTAAAGTCTGAACGGGTCTGCCCCCTTGCAGGAAAGGTGGAGGGGCAGACCTGCAGATTTACATGTAGTGGATATTTTTGTTAACCCCGGGCTATTTACTTAATAATCAACACACTGATATCCTCGGGCTTTCTCTGCACCTCAATGGTAACATCCTCACCATAACGCCTGATCAGGAGATCAACACTCTTTTTCCCTGCTACGGTCAGGTTTTTAAGGGATATCTGTTGCAGGAATTCGGGTAGGACCGGCTGCCTGAATATAATCCGTCCCTTGTCTGATTCAAAACCAAGCCTAAGTGATGCCTGCAGCATCAGCAGGAGTGAACCGGCAGCCCATGTCTGCGGTATGCATGCAACCGGGTAAAGCGTGGGAGAAGCCCCTCTTCTCCTCTGGAAACCGCAGAAGAGCTCAGGAAGGCGCTGAAATTCCATAAAGAGTGAGGCATCGAAGATGCCGGAGAATACCTTTATAAAATGCTCGCTTAATCCGCAGGAAGAGAGCCCGTAGGCTATGATGGCATTGTCATGCGGCCACACGGAGCCATTGTGGTATGACATCGGGTTATACAGTGCCTCATTAGCGCCGTGTCCTGAAAAATATGTACCAACAACCCATGTTATATCAAAGTTCAGGAGAAATCAATCTCCCTTTTTTCTGAATTAGGGTGCTTTTCTTTCAAAAATCCTGAATCTTCGGTAATATTCAGGATTTTTGAACCTTTATTCATGTTATAATTTCTGATGCGTTTTGTTGCAGACCTGCATATTCATTCAAAATATTCAAGGGCAACCAGCAGGGAGATGTCCCCTGAGAGCCTATGGAGATGGGGACAATTAAAGGGTATCAACGTTATCGGCACAGGTGACTTTACGCATCCGGGATGGCTTGACGAGTTGCAGGAGAAGCTTGAACCGGCAGAAAACGGCCTCTTCAGGCTTAAAGAGGAGTTCAGGACAGATGACGTTCCTGACTCCTGCAGGGCAGACCTCCTGTTTCTTCTCTCTGCCGAGATAAGCTGCATTTACGGTAAAGGCGGCAGGACACGGAAGATACATTCCATTATTTTTGTCCCTGACTTTACTGCTGCAGCAAGGATAAACACCGCCCTGTCAAAGATAGGAAACCTCAATGCCGACGGAAGGCCGATACTCGGGCTGGATGCAAGGAAACTCCTGAAAATCGTAATGGATGCATCCGCCGATGCCATGCTCGTACCTGCCCATGCATGGACCCCTCACTTTTCTGTCTTCGGCGCAATGTCCGGCTTTGACTCTCTCGAAGAGTGCTTTGAGGAGTTGACCCCGCATATTCACGCCATAGAGACAGGGCTTTCCTCAGATCCCCGGATGAACCGTCGGCTTTCACAGCTTGACGGGATAACCCTCATATCCAATTCCGATGCCCATTCACCAAGGAAGATTGGCCGTGAGGCCAATATCTTTGATACGGATGTCTCTTACAACTCCATAATGGAAGCTATCAGGACAAAAAAGGGTTTTTCCGGGACCATAGAGTTCTTTCCTGAAGAGGGAAAATATCATTATGACGGTCACAGGGCATGCCGTGTGAGTCTCTCCCCGAAGGAGACAATAAAGTATGACCATCTCTGTCCGGTATGTGGTAAAAGGGTGACTGTAGGGGTAATGCACAGGGTTGAAAAACTTGCAGACCGGGAAGACGGATTTGGTCTGTCAGGCTCACCGGGATTCCACTCCATCATCCCCCTGCCCGAGATTATATCCGAGACCGTAAAGGTCGGCGTTAACAGCAAGAGGGTAAATAACGAATATTTCAGTCTCCTGGAAAGCCTCGGCAATGAATTCAGGATCCTTATGGAGACATCTCTTGAGGATATAGAAACGGCCGGCTCACCCCTTCTTCGGGAGGCAATCTCAAGAGTACGCTCGGGAGATGTTTATATTGCTCCCGGATTTGATGGTGAATTCGGGAAGATAAGGATTTTTGAGAAGGTTGAGAGGGAAGAGATCAAGGGACAGAATATGCTTTTTTGATAATGCCGGTCCGGCCTATCCCTTATCACTGAAATAATCACCAAGCAGTCCCCTGGAGTGTTCGTCCTCATGGCAGTAAACACAGAGATTTTCCCAGTTGGAACCATCTGGCGGATTATTCCTGGGGTTTCCATCCTTATGGTGGACGGTCAGGAGATGCCTGTCCATGTAATCAAACTCTCTTGCACATTTGGCACAGATAAGCCCGTGAATCTTCAATGAACGTTCCCTGTAACTGCTGACAGGGGAACTCTGCTCCTTTAGTTCCCTGACAATATCAGCAGCAGACTTGTCGCTCTTTATCTTTTCAGGCTTTTGTTTTCTGTATACTTTATTTCTTCTGCTTTGCATTTCGATATATTTCCTGCACCTGATTGCCTGCGGAATTCAGGCGGCAAAATATCCTGCCGCACCCCATCCCGTGTTTTTGTTCCATATATTCAGGATACCAGGCTCTAAGCCAAATGTCAACGCGGCCCTGCGCAATTCGGGTTAAATCATGCCAGCCCTCACCACCTGCAAAACCGGAATAGCCATAGATTATTTCGTTGCCTTGTTTGCGCAATAAATACACAAAAAAGATGTTGGATCGAAATCCAGACGTTTAAGGGCAATTTCTTCCCCGCATTGAAGGCAATAGCCGAACTCGTCTTTATCAATTCTTTTTAGTGCAGCCTCTATCCGTTGCAGTTTAATGCTCCGCCGCCGTCTGGATTCAATGGACATGGCTTGTGCCTGTAAAGCATCCATTCTTGATAGGCGGCCAATCCTGGTTTGATCGAGCTCTACTGTTTGAGCCCCCTCATTGCCCATTCGTTCTATCTCCTGCAGTTCATTGCGGATTTTGAGTAATTTTTCTCTGAATGAAGCTATATCAATGCTGGATTTATTCACATGGTCTCCTTGTCCTATCCCTACGTTGTAAACTCAGGATGGCCTTATTATATCACTTTTATTTGCCTCCTGGCTGGATTTTGGCCATGACCCGGCACAACCAACGGCGCTGCTATTCTTCGAAACGTCTAACTGCCCTTCTCAGGAGTTTGTTCTTGCTGCGGCGCTGCTTGGCCTCCAGACGGCGCTTTTTTGACTGAAGCGTTGGCCTTGTCTTGCGACGGACTTTTGGCCTCTCTGCTGCCTTTCGGATCAATTCAACCAGCCTGTCGATTGCATCCTGCCGGTTCTGCTCCTGTAAACGGAACCGCCGGGCATCAATGACCAGTGTGCCGTCAGCGGTGATCCTCCTTCCGGCAAGACGGACAAGACGTTCCCGAACATCAACGGGCAAAGAAGAGTTTTTAACATCAAAGCGAAGTTGTACGGCCGTAGCGGTCTTGTTAACCTTTTGCCCACCCGGGCCTGAAGCACGGATGAACTTCAGATGAATTTCACTCTCGTCAATCGAGATGCCTTCAGTGATATGAATCATGTATCTATTTTACCCTTTACTGAAAAGATATTCATCTCCAGGCCTCAAAGAGAGGGGGGAGATGTTCCGGATGGACTATATGCTGCTGTATTCTCAGGCATGTAAAAGGTATGAAGATAAGAAGGATGTGTGAAAGCAGTTAGTTATGTTGAATATTAAGACCTGCCCCTTTTTAAACTTTGTCTCTAACGAATTCTTTTTTACTACTATAAAGTATTATTGTTTCTATATAACATACATATTATAGTTCGACAGTAAATCACGGAGAATGAAAAACCGGAAATGGTCTGCTGCCTTGAAGTATCGATAGATAGCAATATCATTTAAGTCTGCATGTTTTTTACCGTTTAATCTCACTTTTTTCTGAATCCATTTTTGACCCGAATATTGGGGGATTCCCTGTTCACTTGATACATAAATAGAGTTATCTCTTACTGCCTTATTCCACCTCCTGCATCTATCATCAAGTTTCCCCTCAAATGCTAAAATATCTGTTAAAGCGCCTTTAATATCTTCAAACTCCAAGTTTATTTTTTTGTCTCTGTATTCAGGTCTTTCAGTTGCAAAGTTTTTAAAGAATGAAAAGAGTTTTCTACACGCCTCTAAAAAGGTTTCCTGATTATCACGTCTGGAGACTTTTCCAGTCCGTTCATATATGAAGTTCCACTTAAGGTACGGTCTATCAGGATATGTCGCCACGGCACCATGTCCAAGTGCACCAGATAGTTGCTCTATACCAAAAGAAATAGCAGTGCGAATATTTTCATATATGCCTGATTTATATTTTTCAAAAAAGTTTTTTGCTTTACCTTCTATGTAGTTTTTTGTTTCTTCATCTGTTACACTTACGTTAATCCGGTCATTAATTACCCTGTTCCATCGGGAACTCACACCTGAGAAACCATAATGAGAAAAAGTATCTGCCAGGACATGAGCAGTAATGCCTACAAGCTCCCTGGCGTAATTAATCTTTGCCTTGGATAACGTATGGGTTACCATTTGTTTGGCAGTTTTGCTATTCTTCTTGCATATTAACTTCTCGGTAAAGCTTTCCCCTTCTGCCCCAGGCAGGAAATGAAAAGGGACCCATACCATTCGCTGATCATCCTTATTAATATTTTCAATTGATAAGGCATGATGTGCCGTAACAACAGAGAATATTTTGCTCCCATCCGTGAAAGCGCAAGGCGGTTCTTCAGTAACAGCATCATCAACAAACTGTGAGGCTGTTGCTATTATCTGAGCTGATTCCCTCTCAATACCTGCAGCCCTTGCCAAAACATATACTCCGTGGTAGTGCATATCTTTCTGCATAATACCCCCGTTGTTTGTAGCTACAAATAATTGACAATTACACTCACATGTTTCTCAAACCGGTTCCCGTCTGAATGTTTCTGCATCAGGCTGTTAAAGAGTTTATCTAACCTCTCGCAGTTTGAGGTTAAACTTTGTTCTCAATGGACAGTCCCTCGCCATGGACAAATCCTATCAGAAAAAAATTGCTCATGTCAAATATATGAGACCCCAGTTGTTCTATTGTTTGGGTACTGTCGCAACTGTCGAAGATGGGTCAGGGGATATACCTCCAGATCACCATGTCCACGTCTGAGCCGTTCCAGCTTAATCCCGTAACCAATATCTTGCCGTTTGCATCGGTGGTGATGGCATAGCCATAGTCAGCACCATTTCCTCCTGCCGCACTATCATGGACGACGATACCGTCTGTGTCAAATGTGGTATCAAGTGTTCCGTCACTGTTGTACCTCCAGATCACCATGTCTTCATTTGGAAAAACGCCCG
>BDTQ01000218.1 GCA_002898135.1 bacterium BMS3Bbin07 | reverse complement strand
GGACAGGGGCACAGGACTGGGGATTACCATAAGATACAGGATAATCAAGAAACACAGAGGTAAAATAGAGGTTAAGAAGAGGATGGATAAAGGGACAACCATCAAGGTAATATTGCCGGTCATGTTATCTTCTTTAAAAATATCTCCTTAGCAATATCGATATCAATTGCAACAGTGGTTTCATCAACCTGAACCACCACTGACGGCCATTTCTGAAGGAGCTTTAATTTGGAACCGGCATTTATGCCTATGGAATTCAACCGGTTAAGACGTGACGGATCTGAAGGAACAATATAGACAATCCTGCCCCTTTGCCCCACTTCAAAATCAGCAAGCCTCATAACCAGAGGTTCCACATCCACCCTGTATTTCTTGCAACACTCCCCTCTTGGAATGGGCTTGTCGTGAGGACACGTCGGGGGGTGGCCAAGAAAGGTACAGACACTGTCAGTCAGTTCCTTGCTAAGTATATGCTCCATCCTGCAGGCATCCTCATGAATATATTCCTCTTTCATCTCAAAGACATCCGCAAAAAGCCTCTCGGCAAGCCTGTGTCTCCGCACCACGCCCCTGGCAATCTCTCTGCCTTCGGGAGTGAACTCCACGTTTTCCCCGTCAACGGTGATGAGCCCCCTCTTCTGCAGTTCTGCAATGATCTCATCTATCCCTTCATCATCAGAGCAACCCTTGAGACGTTTGAGCCCACCCTTTTCCTCTTCTTCAAGAACCCAAAGGAGTTCCAGCGCTTCTTCCAACCTTTCCTGTTCCATCTTTCCCATTACAGTCCCGGCCTCTTCTTATGCCAGTCTGTTGACTGCTCATAGGCATATGAAACCCTTAAAACAGTCTCCTCATCAAAATGTTTGCCAATAACCTGAAGCCCGACAGGCAGGCCTTCCGAGGTATATCCGCAGGGACTTGATAGTGCAGGAACACCTGCAAGATTAACGGATATGGTAAAGATATCACTGAGGTACATCTGTAACGGGTCCGAGACCTTGTCCCCAATTTTGAAAGCAGCAGTGGGACTTGTAGGCGTGACTATGACATCAACCTCTTTAAACGCCTCTTCAAAGTCCGTCTTTATCAGGGTTCTCACCTGCTGTGCCTTTTTATAGTAGGCATCGTAGTAACCGGCTGACAGGGCGTAAGTGCCGAGCATTATCCTCCGTTTCACTTCAGGGCCGAAACCCTGAGCCCTTGTCTCCATATACATATCAATCAGGTCTTTACCATCTGCCCTGAATCCATATTTCACACCGTCAAAACGGGCAAGATTTGAGCTTGCCTCAGATGTGGCGAGGATATAATAAGCAGCAACTGCATAGCCGGTGTGTGGCAGAGATACCTCAACAATCTCTGCTCCAAGCCGCTCAAGTACTCCTATGGCGGTCTTGATGCCCTGCTCCACCTCGGGGTCAAGCCCTTCTATAAAATACTCCTTCGGTACCCCTACTTTCAGTCCCCTGATCTCTCGGCCGAGTCCTGCTGTAAAGTCAGGAACCTCAACAGGTACGGATGTGCTGTCCCTCGGGTCATGGCCTGAGATAACATTCAGAAGGAGAGCAGAGTCCTTTACGTTTTTTGTTATGGGCCCGATCTGATCAAGCGATGATGCAAAGGCAACAAGCCCGTATCGCGATACCCTTCCATATGTAGGCTTGAACCCTACAACACCACAGAAGGCAGCGGGCTGCCTTATGGAGCCACCGGTATCGGAACCAAGGGCACCCAGGCACTCATCTGCCGCCACTGCTGCAGCAGACCCCCCGCTTGACCCGCCTGGAACCCTATCCAGGTCCCAGGGGTTGTGTGTCACAAAATATCCTGAATTCTCAGTAGAGGAACCCATGGCGAACTCGTCAAGATTTGTCTTGCCAAGGAGGATGTAGCCGTTCTGAAGGAGCCTTTCGGTCACGGAACTCTCATAGGGAGGAATAAAACCCTTGAGTATCTTTGAAGCACAGGTTGTCTCTATCCCTTTTATGCAGAGATTGTCTTTTATAGCGAGCGGAATACCGGAGAGAAGGCCTCTTTTTTCAGATCCTTTCAGGTCTTCCATACGGTCGTATGCCCGGTCCCTTGTCAGGGAGATAAAGGCCCTTACCCTGTCATCAACCGCTTCAATCCTGCTGTAGAGAGAGTCCAGTATATCCCTTGAAGATATTTCTCCCTTATCTAATAAATCCAGCGCTTCAGAGATGCCAAGCCTGAAGAGTTCCAATTAGCCCCCCATCTGAAATTAGTGGTATAATTATATAGTCTCAATAAAGAAGTTTGCAAGTTTTACACCTGCTGAATTAAACTATCTGTTAAATATGGATCCTGCAACTCATATCCTCACAGGTACGCTGCTGTCCAAATGCTTTCCAAAAAGGAAGGCAGCCCTTGCAACGCTTGTATTTGCAGCTAATGCCCCGGACCTTGACTATATAACATACCTGTGGGGAGCAGATGTCTTCCTGAGATATCACAGGGGGATTACTCATGGCATAGGGCTTCTTGTGCTTTTTTCCCTGCTTATGGGTTTTTTAATGCATGGAATCTTCAGAAAGGGTTTTGTTTACTTCTCTGTGATATCATTTGCAGGCTATGGCAGTCATCTAATACTGGACCTCTTCAACCGTTATCCCACAAGGATATTGTCTCCGTTTGACTGGTCAAAATACTCCCTCGACCTTCTTTTCATCATTGACCCATATATTACAGGGGCACTCCTGCTGGGGGTAATACTGACCATGAAGAAAGATAACATGAGACGGCTGATAGCTGTGGCAACGATGATTCTGATCTCCTTTTATCTGACTGGCAGGTTCTATCTCAAGGGAATGGCCGAGGATTTTCTCAGAACACGCATGGACGAATATAATTACCATCTCTTTCCGCTGCCAAACGATTTCTTGAGATGGTGGTTTGTTACGGATTCTGCAGGGGTATATAAAATCGGAACTGTTGACCTGTTTACACAGCGGGTCAGCGTTAATGATAAGTTCGTTTATTCAGAAAAGGCACCCGAGGTAAAGGAATCAAAGCAGTTGCGGGTTGTAAAGAACTTTCTCTACTTCGCAAGATTTCCCTTGCCTGAAATTAAAAGGGAAGGGAATGAGACCATTGTAACATGGCATGAACTCTCATATTCCTTCCTCCCCGGAGAACATTTCATTGCACGGGTAAAGTTTGATAAAATGGGAAAGGCCGTGCAGGAGTATATTAAATTTTAGGCAGATCTTTCGGGGTAGGAGGATTGGAGGAATGGATATACTGAAAAAAGTAAAGCAGACGATAAAAAAACACTCCATGCTGAAAGGCGGAGAGCGGGTGCTTGTAGGTCTCTCAGGCGGGCCTGATTCGGTCTCCCTCCTGCACGTACTGAATGAACTGAGGGAGGAGTGGAGACTCTCCCTTTATGCCCTTTACGTTGACCATGGTCTGAGGCCTGAAAAAACCCCATACGAGATTGATTTCTGCGCTGACCTGACAGAAAGGCTGAACGTACCCTTCAGTGTTAAAAGGGTGGATGTGATGGAGTTTTCGGAGAAGGAAAACCTCAGCATACAGGAGGCAGCAAGACATCTCAGATACCTTGCTTTTGAGGAACATGCCTTTCAGATAGAGGCCGACAGGATTGCAACAGGACATAATGCCGATGACCAGGCTGAAACCCTTGTAATGAGGCTTTTACGAGGGTCCGGACCAAAGGGTCTCTCAGGTATACCGCCTGTCAGAGGAATGTTCATAAGGCCTTTAATCATGGTGGAGCGAAATGAAATCGAGAATTATTTAGATGAGGAGGGCATCAGGTTTGTTATTGACACATCAAACCTGAAACAGGATTATCTGCGCAACAGATTGAGGCATGAAGTCATGCCGCTCCTTAAAAAGTATAACCCGAATCTAACCGGTACCCTCTGCAGGACAGCCACTATCTTCCGCGAGGAGAATGCATACATGGAGATTGCAGTAACAAAGTCGCTCATGAGGCTTATAAGCCGTAAAACACGCGATAAAATAGAACTCTTTATTTCTCCCCTCGAGCATATGGAGAAGGTTATCCTCAGGAGGACACTCATCAGGGCTATTGAGGAAACAAGGGGGTTACGGGGGATTGGGCTTGAGCACATTGAAGAGATTATATCCCTTATAAAGACAGGCTCAAGCGGTTCAAGGATTTACCTGCCTGGGGGGATACGGGTTATAAAGGACTACTCAACATTGGTTATCACTTCGGCACCACCCCGGAAACTGGGTGAGCATGTATTACAGGTTCCGGGAGAAACAGTATTGAAAGAGGCCGGTCTTGTCCTGATATCGAGTGTCAGTAATGACTCAACCGGAACAGGAGATGGAAAGACAGAGGCGGTTTTTGACTTTGACATGCTCCGCTTTCCGCTCAAGGTGCGTTCAAGGCAGGCAGGAGACTTCTTTTATCCCTCCGGGTTTGGAAAAAGGAAAAAACTGCAGGACTATTTTGTTGACGAGAAGGTGCCGAGAGATATGAGGGATTCTGTTCCATTGCTTCTTTCAGGGGAGGATATTGTCTGGGTAGTTGGATACAGAACAGATGACAGGTACAGGATAAAATCCTCAAGTGCGAGGGCACTGAGAATAACCGTGAAGATGGCAAAATAGCATCAGTCGCAAAAGGTCTGATCCAGCCCGGTTTGTGGTATAATTTTATCAGGAGTTTATCTTGTTTTATAAACCATGTTGTCCTGGAAGGAGGGTGTATGAAAGAGGTTGAGACAAGAGAGGCCATTTCCGGAATTCACGGGATGAGCCAGGGACTTGAGGAGGCCATATCTCTCCTGTATAATGCATTCATCTATAACAGGGATACCTTTATCGATGAAGCTGAAGATATCATAAGAGGCGTACAGGAGACCGGAAAAGAGCTGACAGAGAAGTTGATTTCAGCTTCAAAATCATATGATACTGCACGCCTGTTCTCTCCTATCCCCTCCCACCTGGAGAGGATGGCCGGCAATCTTGAGCACATAGCCCGCTCTATAAGGACAAAGGTACGGGAGAATATACTCTTCAGTGACAAGGCAATATCGGAACTCGGATTTCTCTTTCAGCGGACCAGGGAAATATTAAATACCACAAGTGACCTGATACTTGCCAGAAATACATTTATTGCTAATTACATAAAGAAATCAGAGCTGGAAATCGAGAGGACAGCCAATCAGTTTGCCACACTCCATGAAGAGCGTTTAATCGAGGGACTCTGCCTTCCGAAGTCATCAGGGCTCTATATCGTCATACTTGATTCAATAAAGCGTATTGCCTGGAATGCCAAGGAAATTGCCCAGAAACTCACAAGATGATTTCATTCCTGCCTATCTGAAGCTCCCTTCAGAGGAGATTGACAAGAGGATAGCCCGGGCCGATAATATACTAACTTCCTGCAGGCTCTGCCCAAGAAGTTGCGGCATCAACCGCAAGGAAGGAGAATATGGGTTTTGCCGTACAGGGGACAAGCCCGTTGTCTCAAGCTGGGGTCCTCATTTTGGTGAAGAGAAACCCCTTGTGGGAAGGGGAGGCTCAGGAACTATATTCTTTACCAACTGCAACCTCGGATGTCTCTTCTGTCAGAATTATTCCATAAGCCATCTTGGTGAGGGAGCCGAGGCAAGTTTTGAAAGGCTTTCGTCCATAATGACAGACCTTCAGTCCAGGGGTTGTCATAATATCAATCTTGTTACTCCAACACATCAGGTCCCCATGATACTGAAGGCATTAAGGATGGCAATAGAAGGGGGGCTCTGTATCCCGATCGTCTATAATTCCGGGGGATAGGAATCTGTTGAGACACTCACAATCATTGAGGGAATAGTTGATATC
>BDTQ01000217.1 GCA_002898135.1 bacterium BMS3Bbin07 | reverse complement strand
CACAATCGTTGGTTTTTCCTTAACTATATATATTATCTTCAGGCCACCCTCAAACGGTTCTGTCTCCACCCTTACATCTTCAAAATAACCCATCTTGTAGATGCTCTTTAGATCCTTTGATATATTTTCTTCTGTAAGGGGTTGTCCTGCTTTCTGGGAAAGTCTTTTGCGAATCGCACCCTCATCAACCCTCTTCAGACCCTTGATCTCGATAACTTTCACTATCGGGCCTTCCTGGACAGCAAGGGCCGGGACAGCATAAGAAAAGAGCAGGGACAGAAAAAATACAATACATAAAACCCTGGTTGCACTGAGAGAAGGCAACCTAAAGACAAGCCTCATTAATAATCCTTTAAACGCACTTTTCAAGTCTTCCTTTAAGAGTCTGTTTCTATTCAAATATATCTCCAAAAATGAGAATTAGTATACCACCAATCAACACACGAGGTAAACCCGGAGAATTTGACGGAAGGAGAACAAACGGTATTATTAACGCCTTTATCGCTATTTTGGAGACAAGCTGGAAGTTCATCTTCTTTTGCCGGGCTTGCAATATCAGCCGGACAGTTATTACCATAATAGGTAGAGACCGAGCTTAAGCACCGCCCGGATCTGACTTTATTTCTGTTATAAAAGGAGCATGTATGGCAACAAACTTGATGACTCACTGTGACAAGTGTGGCAAGGAAATACGGGTAGTAAGGGAGAGGCAGGAGGGAAAGCTCTTTTATATGGTTCACGGACTTTTCTGTATAAACATCCCGGCCTTTTTCTGTGAAAAAAAATGTTTTGAAGAGACTATCAAGGCACTGAAGGGTTTTGAATATCTCGACAAGGACGACAAGGGAAGGCCGGTAGTTGATGTCGATGTGATGATTAATGAATCCCTGATAATCGACAAGATGTACGACATTGTATACGCTGTCGACAACCCCCTGTTTCCTACGCTTGTATTTCAGAGATTGCTTGAGGTGGACCAGGAAAATATCAGTTTCCTCTATGCCGTCTCATCCCTCTATGTTGGATTATTGGCAGCAGAAAAGACCCCTGAGGATTTGAAGACAAAGGTGACTGAAAGACTCGAAGAAGCCGAAAGCGACCTCAAAAAACTTAGTCCGGAAGGGTATAAGAAGATAAGCGAGTTAAGGAAGCATTATAATGTTTAACGAGGAAGCCCCTGACCACTGAAATGTTTACTGAATCTGAATACGACATCATAGTTGTAGGTGGTGGCCACGCAGGATGTGAGGCTGCACTTGCTTCTGCACGGATGGGGCTTTCGACATGCCTTTTTGCCATGAACCTCGACACCATTGCCCAGTTGTCCTGCAACCCGGCAATAGGCGGGCTTGCAAAGGGACATCTCGTAAGAGAGATAGATGCACTCGGGGGAGAGATGGCCAGGGTCACGGACAGGGCCGGCATACAATTCAGGATGCTGAACAGCAGTAAAGGACCGGCAGTCTGGTCCCTCAGGGCGCAGGCAGACAGGGTACTTTACCGCCTTACGATGCGCGAAGTACTTGAATCAGAGCCGAAGCTGACAATAAAACAGGCATCTGTTGAAAGGATAATCACAAAGGACGGACACGTTACGGGAGTATCGACCTCGCACGGTTCATTTTATGGTGCAGGGGCAGTAATTATTACAACCGGTACATTCTTAAAAGGTCTGATCCACATAGGGCTTGACAGCCACGCTGCAGGCAGGGCTGGAGAGTTTCCATCCCTTGGCCTTTCAGACTCCCTGAGAGAGCTTGGGTTAAGACTGGGAAGGCTGAAGACCGGGACACCACCAAGGATAGACTCAAGGAGCATAGATTTCTCAAGGACCACGGAACAATCAGGTGATGACCCGCCAATACCGTTTTCCTTCTCTACCAAAGCAATAACCAATCCTCAACTGCCTTGTTTTATAACACATACAAATGAAAGGACTCACAGGATTATCCTTGACAGCCTTGACCGCTCCCCGTTATACAGTGGCCGGATAAAGGGGGTTGGGCCGAGATACTGCCCATCCATAGAGGACAAGGTTGTGAGATTTTCAGAAAGACCGGGGCACCAGGTCTTCCTTGAACCCGAGGGGCTCCAGACAAAGGAATACTATGCAAATGGAATATCCACAAGTCTCCCCTACGATATACAGGTTGAACTCGTCAGGAGTATTGAAGGACTTGAAGAGGCCGAGATTATGAGACCCGGGTATGCAATTGAATATGATTTTGTTTATCCGACACAGCTGAAACACTCCCTTGAGACCAGATCAACCGAGGGATTATTTCTTGCAGGTCAGATAAACGGAACCTCCGGCTATGAGGAGGCAGCTGCACAGGGTCTGATGGCCGGAATAAATGCTGCACTGAAGCTCAAGGCAGAAGAACCCCTTGTGCTTAAAAGGCACGAGGCATACATAGGGGTATTGATTGATGACCTTGTCACAAAGGGGACGTCAGAGCCGTACAGGATGTTTACATCGAGGGCGGAATACAGGCTGCTGCTGAGACACGACAATGCAGACTTCAGGCTCCGGGAAAAGGGATTCAGGACAGGTCTTGTCTGTGAAAGAGAGTACAGGAGGTTCCTCGGGAGAAGGGAACTACTGGAGTCTGAATTAAAGAGAATACACTCCCTGAGGGTCACGGCAGAAGAGGCAAACCCCTTACTTGAATCCCGGAAGACTACTGCTATTACTGAAAAAACCCCGGTTCTCCAGCTACTGAAACGTCCTGAAGTCTC
>BDTQ01000216.1 GCA_002898135.1 bacterium BMS3Bbin07 | reverse complement strand
ACAGAAGTTCCTGAATCTCCGGAGCATCCCTGTCCGTCTTCAGCTCCTTCATGCCTACCGTCTCCTCTCCCATCTCCCTGATCATTATCCACAGGTGCTCCAGTATCTCTTCAGCCTTGTCACTTATCTGCATTTCTCTTCTCCTTCCACTTTTTAAACAGTTTTAAAAGACCCGGTTCCCCCGGGACTTCATACCCGCAGTTGGGACACTTAAACATACTGCATGACCTTTCCACAGGACAGCCCATACAGGCGGTCTGTCCATCGGTTTCATTAAATTCAAGTCCACACAACTGACACTTCATAATGTCACCCCCAAACCATTAAGAATGAGATTAACAACAAACCCTACAAAGAAGGCAAAGGGAAAGATAAATGCTGCCATACCAACCGCCATCTTTACCCCCCGCTCCTTGATGGTTATGGAGAGTTGTGCGATACAGGGCATAAACAGGGCAAGGGTAATTATAGAAACAACAAGCGGAATACCGTTGAGAACACCTGAATTCTTCAGGTCATACAGACCTGCGGCCCCGAAATCCCTCCTGAAGAAACCGTAGAGAAAGGCGGTCGCCGCCTCTTGCGGAAGACCTATCCACTTAACGGGATACGCCAGAACACTTACAACTATGTCAAAAAGACCTGTAAGCTTTCCTGCCCATATAAGGATGCTTGCAAGAATAAAGAGCGGGAAGACCTCCTTAAAATACCACTCCACCCTTGTGTATGTCTTGGTAAGGACATTTGAGAGCTTTGGCCACCTCAGGGGCGGTACCTCCATATAGAAGAGGGGACGTTCCCCGGGCATAAGTTTTGCCGAAAGAAAGCCGACAAAGAGGAACACCGAGGTCATTACGATTATAAATATTGCAAGGGCCTTTGCATTACCGGAAAGAAGGGCAAGGATTACACCAACCTGTGCAGAACATGGAATCGCAAGTGAGAGCAAAAGGGTAGCTATCACCCTCTCCCTCCGTGTCTCCAGTGTCCTCGTCACCATGGTTGCCATGGTGTCACAGCCGAACCCCAGCACAACAGGTATTACAGCCCTTCCATTGAGCCCGATTTTTTTGAAGACCCTGTCCAGGAGCATGGCAAGCCGTGGCAAATACCCTGTATCTTCTATTATTGAAAACGCAATAAAGAACGTGGTCACAACAGGCAGGATAATGGCCACTGCGTATCTGACACCAAGGGTGATTATTCCGTACTCATTAACAAAGAGATCCTGAATCACCTTCCAGGGAATAATTGATGTTACTACCCCTGTAACAAAGGGGTTTATATACTCTCCAAAAACCTTCCTCTCAAGGAAGTCCACAGAAACCTGTGCACCAAAAACACCTACAAATTCATATAACGCATATATTGACAGAAAGAGAAAGGGGAGTCCTGTCAGAGGATGCATCATGAGCTGACTTAACTTTTCTTTCAGGTCGGTCCTTCCTGAATGCTCAATCGTAGCCGCTCTTTCCACCAATCTGTTTATGAACTCCTGCCTTGCAAGGGTGATAACGTAGTTTAACGGCTGACCAAACCCTTTTCCTGCCTCCTCCGCTATCGCATAAATGGCTGTATATCCATCTTTCTCCAGCTCTTTAATCATGTCCTTTATATCAGGGTCATCCTGAAGCAAAAGCAGCGCCACCGCCCTCTTTGAAATACCGTAGTTCCCCTCCAACCCCTCCTCTATCCTCTGTATGGCTGACTCTATGAGCCCATCGTACCTGAGTGGCACCCTGGCGACCTGCTTTTCACATCCCGAAACAGCCTTTTTCAGGAGATCCATTCCCTTCTTCTCTGTAGCAACGGTTGAAACAACAGATATCCCCAGATCCTTACGCAAGACATCAAGATTTATCTTCATTCCAAGCCCTTCAGCCTCGTCCATCAGGTTGAGGTCAAGGATAACGGGAAGCCCTGCCTCCATGAGCTGCAGGGTCAGATGGAGCATCCTTTCAATATTCTTGGCATCTGCCACATGGACGATAACGTCAGGGTTTTCCCCCATCAGGACTCTCCTGGCAACACGTTCCTCCTCCGTTATGGGAAGGAAGGAATACATACCGGGAGTGTCAATTACTGCGAACTCCGCATGACCAATCATGGCCCTGCCCCTGGTCACCTCAACAGTGGTCCCGGGATAATTTGAGACCGTCACATACTTTCCTGTAAGATTACCGAAGACAACACTCTTGCCCACATTGGGGCTTCCGGCAAGGACAACCTTCCTCAGGCCTTCCACTTCTTCATCAACGTTACCCTGACAGTTACACTTTGCTTCCTTTGTCTTTGCCGTCATTATTCTTTTCTCCCATCATAATATTCTTAATAGTCTCTCAACCAGTTCAACCCTGACATATTCAGCAAACAGGGTACTGTCTCTCCAAACCAAATTATGCATTACAGCCCCCTAAACTGTACAGTTGAACAATCGTTCAACCAAGTATTTAAAAAAAAGCTTCTCCCGGGTTACATCTCTTCAACGTGTCTCAGACATTCATCAAAAAGATTCTTAATATGTATGTCATCAAGTGAATAGTAAGCCATCTTCCCGTCCTTCCTGTATTTTACAAGCTTCATGTTTCTGAGCACTCTCAACTGATGGGAAACAGCGGATTTCGTTGCACCCAGCAGGTTTGCAATGTCACACACGCAGAGTTCCTCCTGTGACAGGGCAAATATTATCTTTACCCTTGTCGGGTCACCGAGTGCCCTGAAGGTCTCCGCAAGGAGCTGTATTGTCGGCTCGTCTTTCATCTTCTTCTCAACAGAGACCACCTTTTTTCTGTCAACATAGGCAATCTCGCAGATATCTTTTTTACTTTTCTTCATTCTCCCTTACCCGCATAGATGAACAAATGTTCAATTGTTTTAATAATAACAGAGGACAATAGAAATGTCAAGAGAGGAGTTGAGGAATTAAAGACGCAAAGCGTTAAAGACAAAACGTAAAGAGTCCCGTGTGGGCTACATGCTATGCGTCCTCAGTCTTTGTCTGCTATGCTCTATGCGCCTTATCCTTAACGCTTTGCGCTATGCGTTCTCCCCTACCCGGCCCCGTCAACAATTTCCAGAACTATCCTGTCAACCTCGTCTGCTACGGCCTTGATATTTGCATCCGGATAGAAATCCGACATTATCTTGGGTCTTAAGGCACTTATACAGGTTTTGCCGTTCTCTACATAGACACTGATGGGGCATGGAAGCATAAGGGCTATCCTGACGTCGGCCTTCAGTACCTCATTTGCATATTTGGCATTACAAATCTCTATAATCTTCAGCGGCTCCCTCTCAAACCCCTTACCGGCAAGCGTTGCCTTAACATCATGAACATGCAGCACTCCAAACCCCTTCTCCTTTGTCTGTGCTATGACTGCCTCCACTGCCTCATCAAAACTCTTGTTCGTCTCAACCGTGTAATCAAACTTTTCCATCCTGAACCTCCTTGAATTAAAATGCCCTCAAATTGAGTTATACATACCCCCATCCGGAGATAAAAAAGCTTCAAACAGGGAAAGGAAGCGATATGATAGAGTCTGAACGGTTTTAAGTATCACAAAGGCTTCACCTGGATTCCCGAAGTACTTCGGGATCGGAGATGGACACGATGTCCATCGAGAATGAGTGAAGGCTCTATCATATTGCTTCCAACAACCGTTTATCACCGGATTCGGGTATCATTAAATTTATCATCTTCCCATAATCTGCATGTACCGTGCAATGCCGTTCCTTGTAATCAACCCTATGACCTTGCCTCCATCCATAACCACAAGCCTGCCCCTGTCCTCATTCAACATCAGCTCCAGGGCCTTTATGACCTCGGTTTCCGGGGAGACCTCCCAGCGCCTGCTATGGGAGACCACAACATCGGAAACCTTCACATCACCCCACTGCTCCCTTGGAACTTTCTTGATGTCCTTAAGGGTTACAAAGCCGAGAAAACTTCCATTCTCAAATACGGGAAACCCACCAAAACCATACTTGAGAAAATAGTGATTCACTGCCTCATCTATTGTAACATCCGGACTTAGGGCCACAATATCAGTGACCATTACATCCCTGACCTTAATGCCCGAAAGGGTCTCCTGAAGACTTGCCTGCTGATAACTTGTCTGCGCCGCCGTATAGAGAAACCAGCCGATAAGTATCAGCCACAGACTTCCCGGAACACCCATAAAGACCGAAAACAGACCAAAGAAGACAAAGAAAAGCGCTATCCTCTGTCCGAAAGTGGCGGCTCTTCTTGTGGCATAAAAGAAATCCCCTGTCCTTTTCCATATAACGGCCCTCAAGACCCTTCCTCCATCCATAGGAAATCCCGGTATCAGATTGAATACACCGAGGATGAGGTTAAGCTGTGCAAGATAGGAAAAAAGGGCCTTGACACCGGGACTGACGGCAGCAGCATAAAACAGGAAAAAGAGACCGGAGAGAAACAGACTCGAAAGCGGCCCGGCAATCGCCATCCTGAGCTCCGCCTTAGGGGTCGGCGGCTCTCCCTTCATCTGCGCAACACCACCAAATATGAAGAGCGTTATACTGACAATTGATATCCTGTATCTCCTGGCAACAAAAGAGTGTGCAAGCTCATGGAATGCCACAGAGGCAAAGAGGAGGAGTGAGGCTATGGTACCTTTGATCCAGTAAGAGACAGCCGGAAGGTCAGGCGCAGCTTCAGGAAAATAGAAGGTAGATAACGACCAGGTTATCAGGCCAAAGACGATAAGCCACGAAAAATGAACACGAATCGGTATTCCCATTATCCTCGTTATCTTCCACGAACCGTGAAGCAATGTTCCATTCATCGAAAACCTCCCTTTTCAGCCCGGCTACAGGAACCGGGGCTTAAACAGGAACAGAAAGAGAGATAACCATCGGCTCCTTTTATGAAAAACCCTTGGTACGGCTCCTGTCCTGCCAAATACCGGATCATAAAAGATTAAGCCTGTTTCTGAGTTCAAATCCCCTCAAACTCCCTGATTCCCTTTTACCCTTATACTGAACCATCACCTTATGTGTATCCCCCATCCCGAGAAGAAGACCTTTAATCTTCGGTATCTCGCTCTGAAACCCTGGATCAGCGCTCAACATCCCTGAAATAACCCTGTCAATACCGAGCGAGACGAGAAACGTACCCTGGGGACAATATCCTATTGCCCTCAACCCTGCTTCCTCTCCCCAATCCCTGAGGGCGGAAAAATTAACATGTGCGGTAATATCCTGTTTCCCCACGTATCCATACGGGTCTTCGTTACAGGTATGTCTGTGATAACAGAGCAGTGTCCCCCGGCTCCTCTCCTCTGCATGGTATTCCCATGAAGGATAGCCGTAGTCAACAGTGATAACAAACCCTTCGGAGAGGAGATTGTCAATCTCTTTAAGAAAATCCCTCAGCATGAGGTTCACCTCTGTCCTGTAACCGGGCATTTCCGGTATTCTGTATCTACTGATATATTCCGCCAGGTCAGGAGTGCTTAACTCCCCCTCGGTTTCTTTAAATCCATTTTCCGCCACATCCACATACACCTCGGAATAGGCATCATTCATCTGAACTACATGTACGGGAAAAGCGTCGAGCAGCTCATTTGAGACAACACAGCCGCAGAACTGCTCCACCCCGGCAAGAGAGGAGACCCACTGAACTATCCCTTTATACTCCGAGAGCATCTCTTCCTGCCCCTGCTGTACACGGGGATTTCTTTCAACGATTATGTATTGCAATCCATCTCCCCAGTTGAACTCTCTCCTGATGTATGAGATAATCCCCTCTGCCAGAAATCCCCTGCCCGCACCGATCTCAAGGATGGTAAACCCCTCGGGCTCTCCCAAAAGCCTCCTCATCTCATCTATCTGAATCGCCATGAGCCATCCGAAAACCGGGTGAAGATGTGGGGATGTGTAGAAATCACCATCAGGGCCTATGACGGATTCCCCGGACGTATAATATCCGTATTCCGGCAGGTAAAGGGCCATATCCATAAATGTCTCAAACGTTATGGGGCCTTCCTGCTTAATCCTCTCGCTGATTATCCTGTCAAGCATATACCATGATTAAATACCGATAAGTAGATTATAATACAATCCCTGGAAATGTGCTAACCCGGATAACAAATATCTGAAATGAAAAAGATACGACTCATAATATTCGACCTTGACGGCACCCTTGTGGATTCCTCAAGGGATATCACCAATGCCCTCAATTATGCCCTGAAGCCCTATGGATTTAAAGCCATGACGGTGGATGAGACCATAAAACTGGTTGGTGAGGGGATATCAAGGCTTATAGAAAAGGTCATAGGGACTGAAAGGATGGAGATAAAAAATGATGTACTCAGGAGATTCCTTGAGTTCTATTCAGACCACTTAACAGAATATACAAGACCTTATCCGGATGTAACAGACACCCTTGATAAACTCAGTACATACAGAAAGGCGGTAATCTCCAATAAAAGGGAGGAGCTTTCCCGGAAACTCCTTGAAGAACTCGGGTTGGCCCCTTACTTTAGTCACATCCTCGGCAGTGACAGTACACCAGAGAAAAAACCCTCCCCCCTGCCAATACTAACAGTCCTCAAACGGGAAGGCCTCACCCCTGCTCAGGCACTCATGGTCGGCGACAGCAATCTTGATATTGAGGCAGGCAGAAAAGCAGGCGTCATTACTGTTGGAGCAGGTTACGGCTACAGGCCGTTAGAGGCACTAAACGGGGCTGATTTTCTGATCTTGGAAAGGCTTTCTGAACTCCCGGATATTTTGACGAAAATACAAACTGAAGACTGAAGTGATAAAGAGGCCTGAGTCCCTGCTACAGGCCCAGGCCTCTTTATCCTGTCCGCGTTTATCCTATTTTTTGAGATCAGGTTGATAGATCAGATTCTTATCCATCTTATATGTCCACGGTAAACCCTCAAGACGCCATCCTCCGATCATGCGCTGCCCGTAGAAGGGGCTATTCTTATCTTTTACCTTGTCACCCTCAAAGCCGCCAAGCAGGTTAAATACCTTGTCTGCCTTAAACCCGCAATCAACCGCAGCAGTAGTTGAAGCGATAGTCCTTGCAGCACTTCGGCACATCATCAGCAGGGTGTCGGTCTTTGGGTTGAATCTGGCCTTAAGGTCATCGCAGAAATTCTTGTTCAGAACCTTTTTATAGCCCTTCTTCCCCACCTTGGTTGTGTAGAATTTCCAGGGTATGTTGTAAGCCCCGATTGGGTGACCTATATCCTGATATTCGGTGCGGGTTCTGACATCCACAATAAAGGTATTCTTTGTATCCTTCCTGAGCATCTTGTAGGCCTCTTTGGGAGTCACGTCACCGCCCTTGTGTTTTCCCTTAATCGGGTAGACCTCCTGGTTTAAGGCAAAAACAACCGAACTAAAAGCAAACACCATCAACACTGCTAACAACAACGTCTTTTTCACCAAATTCATATTCTCCTCCTTTGGATGTTGATAAAGCCAAACAAGTCTGGATTGGCTCCTCAATACAGAAAACTACTCCTGAACAGATCACCTCCTTTCAGCGAAAATGCATTGGGGAAACCACCCGCTTTTATCAT
>BDTQ01000215.1 GCA_002898135.1 bacterium BMS3Bbin07 | reverse complement strand
TCAGCATCGTAAGAATCTGATCCGATTCCTCCAGACAGTCGGACAGGGCCTCCCGGCAGACCTCCATCCCCTGTCCGGATTGAAGGGCCATCTCCGCCGTACCCCGCAGCCTCGTCATGGGAGTACGCAGGTCGTGGGCTACATTGTCCAGTGAACTCCGCATCCCGTTAATCAGGACCTCTATCCGCTGAAGCATCCCGTTAAACAGGATCGTCAGTTCCTCCAGTTCATCACCTGTATGGCGAACGGTGACACGTGCATCCAGCCTGCCTTTATCTATGGACCTGACGGTCTTTATTATATTACGAATAGGCATAAGCGCCCTGAAGGCAAACAACACACCCCCGGTAAAACCGAGCAGTATCACCGGAATGATGATAACGGCAAAGGTCTCACGAAACCTCTCCAGGAATTCCTCTCTCTCACCCCTGCTCATGCCGACCTGAAGAATACGTCCATCCGGCAGGTTGGTTGAGGCAATGTCCAGCACACCTCCCTTATCACCTTTAGCAGGCAGGTGTATCCATTGTCCGTTGCCTGTAACAGCCCTGTTTTCAATCTGCCTTGTATCAAACCCCTCCCCCATCAGTGCGGGGATATTTACAAAAAGGGTATGCCCCCGGGGCCCTGCCACCCTGACAAAAAAGAGGTTTCCGGAATGTTCCTCAAAACCGACTTCGCTCTTCAGGGCCTCTATCCCACCCCTTTGGTACTGGGCTGAAAACTCCCTCAATTTTGACTGAATCGTATATCGCTCTTCCTGCCTGAAAGAAGAAGAGATGAGAAAATAACAATCACAAAAAGTATAAGAGAGCTCAGAATAAAGAGGGCCGAATACCAGAGGGTGAGTCGAAATCCGATGGTCTTCCATATACGGTTAAGAGACCTTAAGGACATAACCAACACCCCTGATGGTATAAATCATCTTCTCTCTAAAACCCCTGTCCACCTTGTTTCTCACCCTACATACCAGTACATCCACCACATTGGTCTGGGGATCAAAATCATAGTTCCAGACATGCTCCATGATCATGGTCCTTGTAATAACCCTGCCTGCACTGGACATCATGTATTCAAGCAAAGCAAACTCACGTGGCTGTAAATCAATCCTCCTGCCTGCACGAATAACCTCCCGCCTGAAGAGGTCCATTGACAGGTCTCCAACCTGAAGATGTGAGGGGTCGGTGGTACCGCCGCTTGACCTTCGGATAAGCGCCTGCACACGCGCCAGCAGCTCTGCAAAGGAAAAGGGTTTTGTCAGGTAATCG
Organism: bacterium BMS3Bbin07; assembly: GCA_002898135.1. Classification (GTDB taxonomy): domain Bacteria; phylum Nitrospirota; class Thermodesulfovibrionia; order Thermodesulfovibrionales; family JdFR-85; genus BMS3Bbin07. The sequence goes on along the minus strand of BDTQ01000215.1, from coordinate 17,273 downwards.
TCACTGCCTGTCTGAAGGCCTTTAACACGATCCTCCACTGAGCCCCTTGCACTAAGGATAATAATGGGAGTACTGACCCCCCGGCCCCGAAGTTCATTGATAAGGCTGAGACCGTCCCGCTCAGGCAGCATGACATCAATGATGGCTGCATCGTAGGACGTGGCAAGGGCAAGATGAAGCCCGTCCTCACCATTGGCGGCATGGTCAACGGCAAACCCGGCCTCCCTGAGCCCTTTGACAACAAAAGATGCGATCTTTACGTCATCCTCTGCAAGCAGTACCCGCACGGGTCCCCCCCCTTTCAAGTTTATTGATACCATGAAAACCGTTGATAATTACGAGGCCAATCAATTTTAACATTTTTCAAAAAACCGTTTTTGCTATAATATCCAGCAAGGAGTTGCCTTGGATATCTTAAAAACAGTTTTCCCTACATCCGGAATTGAAACCTATATCTTCATACCACCTCTTGTCTCGTTTCTGATATCCTTTTTTACTTCCATGGCCGGAATCTCCGGGGCCTTTCTGCTATTGCCCCTTCAGATGAGTATGTTCGGGTTTACTACCCCAGCCGTCAGTTCAACCAATTTTCTTTATAACGTAGTGGGCACACCCGGGGGGGTACTCAGATACATCAGGGAGGGGAGAATGTCGTGGCCCCTGGCCGGCTGCATTATAGCAGGTACATTACCCGGAGTGCTGGCCGGATATTATGTGAGGGTAAAATATCTACCTGACCCGCAGACATTCAAGTTTTTCGTAGGGGTTGTCCTTTTATACGTGGGGGGGCGGCTCTTAATGGATGTCCGGCAAAAGAGGTCAAATGAGGGAGGAATGGCTCAACGCCTGCAGGAGCGGAATCTCCCTGAAAATACCCTCAGAATCTCCAACGTGTCATACAGTCTGAGCAGGATAGAGTATGACTTTATGGGTGAAAGGGTTTCCTTCAGCGTGCCTGCCATGTTTGCCCTGTCACTTGTGGTCGGGGTTATTGGCGGCATATACGGCATTGGCGGTGGTGCCATAATCGCCCCCTTCTGCATAACCTTCTTCAGGCTTCCTGTTTATACGGTGGCAGGCGCTGCCTTGATGGGAACATTTGTCACATCAATCTCGGGGGTGGCAATTTACAGTTTGATTCCGTTAAACAATGGACTGACAGCCCCTCCTGACTGGCCTTTGGGCCTGTTGTTTGGAATAGGGGGATTCTTCGGCATGTATTTAGGGGCAAAGACCCAGAAATATATACCCGAGAAGGTCATAAAAGTAATACTTGCGTTGATCATTCTCTCTGTCTCTGCAAAATATGTATGGCAGTTCATAGCGGGATAGACATCCCCTCAAGACAATAAAACAGATTTAAGGAGGACCGTGAAATTGCAGGACGAGTTGAAAGAAATGATTGCCGATTACATGCAAAAGGGTTTTCTGGAAAACATAATCGACATGTTCAAACATGATACAGCGCTCTATTCACTCGTTGGAGACCTGCTGAGGGATGAGAGGGTACGTGTGAGGATAGGGGTTGCCGCGCTCATTGAGGAGCTGCAAAAGGAGAGGCCAGAGGAGGCAAGGCTTGCAATTACTCCACTGCTGCCTTTGCTCAACGATGATAATCCCACGGTAAGGGGAGATGCCGCCTACCTGATTGCGACCATTGGTGGCAGAGAAGAGCTGGAGGCCCTGAAACCACTGCTAAATGATCCGGAGCCCCAGGTGGCTGAAATTGTGAAGGATATCCTGGATGAGGAGCAGTTGTAGAGGTATGCAGAACTTTAACGTTTTTTCCCGTAAGCCCCTGTAATATCTTCTCCGATTGCATGCAGCAAACCTGCCTCAGCCCTCTTTATGTCATAGACGGCACTCCAGTAGTTTGTCTCTGCCCTGCTCATCAGAGTTACAGCGTCTATGACATCCGTTGCCGTTCCAACCCCTTCACGATAGCGAAGCCTCTGGAGCCTCTGGTTCTCTTCTGCCTGTGCTACTGCCTCACTGGTCACCCCCACCTTTTTCGCAGCACTTTGGAGTTGAAGATACGCCTTCTTCACCTCAAGCATTATGTTGTCACGGAGTTTTTCTTCCGTCAGACTGAGCGTTTTGAGCTCCGCCCCGCCCCGCCTTATCCTTGCCCTGGTTGCACCGCCTGAAAAAAGGTTTATTTTTACCCCTGCCAGAAGAGACCAGTTACCCTCATAGACCATGTAACGGTTCTCCTGATATTCGTATCCGCCGGAGAGGTATATATCCGGATAAAACCTTGCCTTTGTTGCCTTCAACTCTTCCTTCTTTGCCCTTATTCTTGTCAGTAGCCCTTTAAGTTCAGGTCTTAAGCGTACGGCAGACTCCCATGCAACCTCAAGGCTCATCTCTGTATAGGGTCTTACGCTGATCTCCTCCGGACTGACCTCTTCGTTCAGGGGTTTTACAAGCAGGCTGTTTATCCTGGAAGCCCTCATTGCCCGGAGGTTCTCAGTGGTTAAAAGTCTCTGCCTTGCATCAGAGAGCATAACCTCTGCCTGAAGCAGGTCGTTCCTTGTAATAAGTCCTTCCTCATACATTACCCTGGTGTCATTCAGATGCGCCTCAAACCGTTTTACCTCATTTTGGGCCACTGTCAGGAACTTCCCTGTCTCAAGGAGGTCAAGGTAGGCAAGTGTAAAATTAAGGGCAACAAGGTTTCTCACCCTGAGTGTGTCCAGCTTTTTTTCCCTTAATCCAAGCCTGGAGGCCCTCAGCATCGAATAGGTCCTGCCAAAGTCATATACCAACTGGTTTACCCTGAAGCCGTAAGTGAGGAAGTCTTTCTCAGAGATAGGTATAGCCTCAAAAGCCCCAAAAAGCGCCTCCGGCCGGTACCTCAGCCAGGTCTGATGTGCATAGAGGTCCACCTGGGGCAGCAGTGGAGACCTTGTCAGTTGCACTCCCTCCCTTACCACATCCTCTTCTGCCTCGGATATCTTTATATCCCTGCCCCGCTCGGAAACTATTTCAAGCCCCTCTTCAAGGGTCAGGGATAAGGCATTTGATGGCAGCACAAACAGAAGAAAGGCATGCACAATAAGTAAAAGTTGCAGGACTGTTCCGGATAACCGGTTGCAGCTATTGACGCCGGAGGGGATCACAACGGACCAAAGTTGCTTGTATATCGTTCAACAAAATCCTCGTACGTATACCGATGCTCCTGAGTGCCGTATTTCTCTATCGCATACACTGCCGCAACAGCGCCCATCTTGACCGCAGTCTCCATATCCTTGCCCGTAACAAGCCCTTTTATCAGTCCCGCCCTGCATGCATCACCTGCACCTGTAGGATCAACAACTCCGGAAACCTTTGCCGGAGGTATAGTGGTGTCACCATCTGAAGTACTGACAAGAGCGCCTTTTTCTCCGAGTGTTGTAACTATGGTACGTGTAAGCCCTAAAAGCCCCTTTTTATCCAGTCCGGTCATCTTCATAATCATCTCGAGTTCGTAATCATTGGAGATAAGTATCGCTGAACCATTAATCCACTTCCTGAGCGCATCCCCTTTCCAGGCAGTAAGCGACTGTCCGGGGTCGCAGATATAGTCAATGCCCCAGTCCCTGCAGGTCTTTGCATACTCTATCATGTCCTGAAGGTTTCCGGGTGCTATCAGGGCAATGGAGTCTCCTGTTCCGGCACTATTGAACTTATACCCGGAGGGATACTTCATTGCACCCGGATTAAACCCTGTTATCTGGTTGTCGGATTTGTCGGTTGTTATATATGCACCGGCAGTAAACTCATCATTGATTATCTTTATCCCCTCAACGGAAATCCTGTTCTTCTTCAGCCAATCGAAATAACTTCCATAGTCCTTCCCTATGGTCGCAAGTATAAGCGGACTCTCGTCAAGCAGACTCAACGAATATGCAACATTACCTGCAGTGCCTCCGAATTTCTCTACCAACCCGTTAACAGTAAAACAGACATTCAAAATATGTATCTTGTCCGGTAAAATGTGATCTGAAAACCTGCCGGGAAAATCCATTATCCTGTCATATGCCATCGAACCTGAAACATAAATATTCATATCTCTTTTTTTCTCCTTCGGATTTATTATATCCCGGCTCCATGCGTCTTCTGTTTCTCTTTCCTTCTTTCAGCGCTGGTCTTGGGTTTTACTCAATACAGATACGTTACAGTACTATATATTGATTCATGGGTTCATTATGTCTGGTATTTTATATCACCAAGTTCTTTTTTTCAAGGTTTAAGGGGTTTATTTACTGTAAAGCATTATTATAATATAATATAAGAATATTGTTATATATCAAAAACCCCTAAATCGCTAAACAGAAATCTCCAGCTTTTGGCTGGAGAGATTCACTCTTTAAGGAGGAAAAACGCAATGAGTTGGATCCGTACGATAGCAGAAGAGGATGCTGATGGTTTATTGGCAGAGATCTATGAGGAGACTCGCGCAAAAGCAGGGCGGGTACTTAACCTGGTAAAAGTCCAGAGCCTCCGCCCGGAGACCATGGCAATCGGAAGGAAGCTTTACCGCCATATGATGGACAGCCCGGGAGGTCTAAGCAAACTGCAGCGGGTACTGATTGCCACAGTGGTGTCAAAACTCAATGGCTGCTATTACTGAATGGAGAGCCATGAATCCGATCTCCGTGAAGAGATCAGAGACGATGCCGAGGTGTCGAGAATTCAGGATGATTACCGCAAGGCCAACCTTGATCCAGCCACAAAAAAACTGCTCGACTTTGCAGCCAAATTAACACTGACCCCTAAAGAAATAAGCAGAACGGATGTTGAAGTTTTACGTGCAACCGGATTTGCTGACGAAGACATCCTTGACGCAGCACAACTCATTGCTTATTTTAACTACACCAACCGTGTTATGGATAGTCTGGGAATAGATCCCGAACCCGGAATGAGATACAAACCTGAATAAAACCGTCACCCACCCTTCCTGTTTGCGTGCAATGCTCAGGCACGCATCAGGGGGGGATAAAAAATACTCAATTCAGGTATTATATTTTTGGTGTTAGTTAACAGCTTATGACTCAAAAAACAGACCTGACAGAGAGCTTCAGAAAATTGTTTATAAAGGCAGATATTTTATTTCATATATTTGCTGCATTACTGTTGCTTATTGCATGCGGCTTTATGTTCTATTATGCAGTGCTCAATATTGTTCACCCATCGCGCGACTCCATAATACGCCTTGTAAATGACGTGCTTTTGGCATTGATAATTCTTGAGCTCCTCTGGACCGTTATCAGGTTTCTGAAGAAACAGAAATTCCTGCTTGGCCCCTTCCTTGCCATCGGCATGATAGCTGCGGTAAGGAGGATTCTTTTGATAGAGGCCCAGACCTCCACCATGGAGCATGTACCTGTTGAAAAACTCTATGAGATGGGGTTAAGTGCTGTTGTAATCCTGATTTTAATGGTTGCATACTACCTGTCCGCCAAGGCTCAGAAGATAGAGGAATAAAGTAACTATGCAAAGAAGGAGGGTGTAAATGGCAGAAGCACATTCTTTTGACATTGTATGCGTAGTGGATTTACAGGAAGTGGACAACGCCGTAAATCAGGCAATGAAAGAGATAAGTCAGAGGTTTGACTTTAAAGGGAGTAAAAGCAATATTGAGCTTAACAAGGATAAGGGCGTTATTACGGTTATTTCTGATGATGAGCAGAAGATTAAAAGCGTTATCGATATTCTGCAGTCAAAGCTTGTAAGGCGGGGGATTTCTCTCAAGGCCCTGAGCTATGGCAAAGTGGAGCCGGCAGCAGGGGATACAGTCAAGCAGGTAATAACCCTTCAGCAGGGAATCCCTCAGGATAAGGCAAAGGAGATAGTAAAGTTTATAAAAAACACCAAGCTTAAGGTGACCTCGGAGATACAGAAAGAACAGGTTCGCGTTAAGGGAAAAAAGATAGACGATCTTCAGGCCATCATGTCCAGGATTAAGGAAAAGGATTTTGGGATACACCTGCAGTTTACAAACTACAGGTAGTAAAACAGTCTATCCCAGGGTTACACAGATCCAGCGCACCCCTCCTGTTTTCCATGAAAATATAACCGGCGGACAGCAGGCACACGTTTTCTGCAGTGTCCCTGCATGGTCAGATTGTCAGGTGTTAATAGCTTTATCAGCGTTGCGGGCGCTCTCCTCGAGGTTTTGCCTGATTAACCTTTATATTACGCCCCTTTAGTTCGCTCCCATCCAGGGCTTTAATTGCTTCCTCTGCTTCAGAATCGTTAGGCATTTCCACAAACCCGAAACCCTTTGATTGCCCTGAATACTTGTCCGTTATAATGTTAACGGTGCTTACTTCTCCAAACTCCGAAAAAAGCCCTTTCAACTCATCCTCGGTTACATCGTAAGGCAGATTTCCAACATAAATATTCATGATATCCTTCCCTCAAAAATGTGCGTTTAAGGAGATTACGCCATCAAATAACTATACGCACAAATTAATCGACAGCGTTCAGCCAACCATTGGCCAATCAATAAAAGAGCTATCATTTATCATGATCGCATTTAATGACATCATTATATCCGATGACACCTCAGTTGTCAAGCACACGAATCGCCTCATAAAAAATCGAAACGAAACAGTATCGTTGCCTCAAAAAAGAAATCTTGATGAAAGATGATGAAGACATGACGGATATCCTTTTCTTTTATTGAAATTATACCGGATAGAGAGCGTATTTCGCAGCATCTTGAATCTACAATATCAATATGCTATTGTAGGTTATTAAGGAATATGGCATGTTCTGTACAAAAGGCTGAAAAGCCATATTAATTCAGGAAAATCTTGAGCAGAAAAACTGTCATAATATTACTCCTGTTGCTCTCTATCCCGCTCGCCATATATCTCCTGATGCCTTCTGATGCAAAAAGGATCAGGAAGCTTGTCGGGGAGGGCAGGGAGGCGGCAATACAAAAGGACCTTTCACGGGTGATGAGTCTGGTCTCCTATAATTACAGGGACAGGTATGGCTTTTCATACCTTTATCTTAAAGAAACACTGAAGCGGATATTTAAGGATTATGATTCCATCGAGATTGATTTGAAGCGGTTGCGTGTTGATCTTGATTCTGAAGACGGAAAGGCCAAGGCAAAGTTCCTGCTCAAGGCAGTCGGGATAAAAAACAACGACAGGGAGTATATACTTGGCACAGAGGAGGTCTATGAATCGGTCTTTCTTACACTTAAAAAAGAGCGCATGAAATGGAGGGTGGTGGAGACCTACCTGCCTACCAGAGAAGGATTAATCTTTTGAGATTATCTATCTCCTCCGGGTCTCCCGGCCCTGCTGTCCTCTTCAGCCTGTAATCCCTGAACCGCTTTACCACAAGCCCTTTTACGGAGTCTGTCTCCACCCTGATTGCACCGCCCATATCTGTTCTGAAGAGATTAATGCCTGAGAGTCTCTGCAGGGCTGCCCTGTGGGGATGGCCGTAAGTGTTTCCTGCTCCCACACTTATGATTGCTGCCGCTGGATTGACTGAATCAAGGAAGGCCCTGGTGCTTGATGTCTTGCTGCCGTGGTGTGCAACCTTCAGCACATCGCTTGGAAGATATTTTCTGAGTTCAAAAAAGGACTCTTCTGCATCTGCCTCGATATCTCCGGTAAAGAGGACCTTGAGGTCTCTGTCCTGAAATCTCAACACCAGCGAGTAATTATTATCCTCAGCCTCGGAAATGCTGTAATAACCCCTCCGGGGATGAAGGGCGAGGAATCTGCTTTCTCCGGAGGTCAGAATATCGCCACCCTCTAACTGTCTGTGGAGTATCTCCTGCCCTAACTGCGGGCTGTACCTTAGAAGCCCGTTATCCCACACCTCCCTTACCGTAGTGGAGCTTAGCAGCTCCCACAGGCCTCCTGAATGGTCTTTGTCTGCATGAGTTATGACCAGGGCATCCACCGCCTTGATACCTTTGTACCTGAGAAAGTCCTTGACTTCCCTTCCCGTGTACCCGGTGTCCACGACAATCGTCCTGCCGTCTGATGACTCAATCACCGCTGCGTCACCCTGGGCAACATCAAGAAATGTTACCTTTGGAAGGGCTCTGTCAAGAGAGATAAAGGTCAAAATGATGGTGGCTGCAAGGGCTGTTGTGCTCAAAATGAACCATCTCCACCTCTTCCTCAGGGCAAAATATATTGCAGGATAGATGAAGAAGAGGGTTATTGCCGGAAAGGCCCCAACGGAGAGGGCTGTATTTCCAATCCCGGATAAATAGCTGACTGAAGAATTTACAATATCCACAGCACCCTGAAGCATGCCCTTGAGGGGAAAGTATCCTGTTACAAGATAAATCATCCCTCCAAATACACCGGCGGGCAGGATCGAAAAGCAGATAACAGGGGTGAATATCAGGTTTGCAGGCATACTGATTGTTGAGATGGTATGAAAATAGTAAAGAACCAGGGGCGATGTCCCTATCAATGCACCTGCGGTAACTAAAATTAATCTAAAAAGTTTCTGCAATGCCGGTTTGAATCTCTCCTGCTGAACATACCCCTCAAAAGTCTCCAGGGTAATGCCTATGAAGAAAACGGCAAGGAAGGAGAGCTGAAAAGAGATGGTTTTCAGGGATTCCGGGTCTAAAAAAAGGATAACAGTCGCTGCAAGCAGAAGGCTGTTAAGCCACTGACCCTTTCTGCCGATCAGGAGGCCCAGAAGGAAAATATTTATCATGAGGAAGGACCTCATTGCAGGGATACGGCCGCCTGACAGGAGGAGGTAAAGCAGTATGAGCGGGAAGGTCAGAAGTGCGGCAATCTCGTCAAGACTCAGCCTGACGGTCAGCCATACAAGCCATCTGTAGGGCAGCCACCTTGCCGAATATCTGATAAGAAAAAAGGTCAGAAGTGTAAATAGGGCAAAGTGTGTGCCCGAGATGCTCATGAGATGGGCAAGCCCTGTCCGGGCATATGCGGCGTAGAGCATATTGCTGCTGTTTTCCCTGTGACCAATTACTATGGCTGACAGCAGGGAGGCCGCATCCGGGCTGAAGTTAGCCCTGAAATAATTGTACAGCCTCCACCTCATTCGCTGCGGAAGCCATTGGATGGAGTCATCCCTGCTCAACAGCAGGGTGCCGTCTGTCTTCAGAAACATGACGGGTTCCCGGTTCCGGCTTCCCGGGTTTATGCGCGGCTCTTTAGTGCTCATGTAGGCAAACCCCTGAAGAAGTGAGCCCGGGATCAGGGGCCGGTCTGCCGACAGAAAGGTCTTTTGTCCTGCCTCCGGATACCTGAGCTGAATTTCCTGAATATATCCGCGTTCTGTAGTAATCGGTAGTCCTGAGACAACACCTGAAAATGGCTGCAGTTGTCTTGTCTTTAATGAGAGAGTAATGCGGGACTCTTTTGTCTCAGCAGGTTCTTCCCTGAACTGCGCATAGCTGAAGGCAACAAGCACGATAGCTGCATATACAAAGGCGTGCCTGCCGTTTTTTTTGTAAAGGAGGGCAAAGAGGAGGGAAAAAATAAGGAGGGCTGCAGAGGGGAAAAACTGATACAGGTAAAAGACGCCAATACCTGAAATAAAACATATATATGGCAGGGCCGGGGTCATTCCAGGAAGTACTTACCTGATTCCATAATCCTTTAATCCTTACTGCTTGCCGATAAAATTGTCTTGACAATCCCGGCAGCAACGGCCTGTATTGTCTCCCTGTCACTGCCTTCAACCATGACCCTGACCTTCTGTTCAGTTCCGGAGGGCCTCACAAGCACCCTGCCCTTTCCGTCGAGTATCTTTTCAGCCTCTTTTATCTTCCTTGTAACACTGGCATTTTTAATAACATCCTTCTTCTTAACCTTTACATTTTCGAGGATCTGGGGGTACAGGAATATATCGGAGACCATCTCGGAAAGGGGTGCTCCTGTTTTCTTCATGAGATAAAGCATCTGAAGTGCGGTAACAGGGCCGTCTCCGGTTGTGTTGTAGTCAAAAAATATTATATGGCCCGACTGCTCCCCGCCGAGGTTATATCCGCCCCTCTGTATCTCCTCAACCACAAACCTGTCTCCCACGTTTGTCCTTATGAGTTTTATCCCCTTTCTCTCAAGGTAATGCTCAATCCCAAGGTTGCTCATAACCGTTGCAACCACTGCATCATTCTTCAGCTTTCCCTCTTTTTTCAGTGCCACAGCCCAGATAGCCAGGACCTTGTCTCCGTCCACCTCCCTGCCTGTCTCATCGACAAAGAGGGTCCTGTCGGCATCACCATCATGAGCAACCCCGACATGTGCGGCATTGCGCAATACCTCTTCCTTAAGATGTGCAAGGTCAGTGGAGCCGCAACAGTGATTGATATTCGTGCCGTCCGGATTATTGTTTATTGTAATAACATCTGCGCCCAGTTCGGTCAGCACCTCCGGGGTAATCTTGTACGCCGCGCCATTGGCACAATCCACCACAACCCTCAGACCCTCAAGATTCATACCCTTCGGGATCGTGGATTTGATGAATTCTATGTACCTCCCGGTTGCATCCTCAAGCCTGTAGGTCTTTCCTATGGATGCTCCTGTGGGTCTTTTTGCAAGAAAGGAGTCATCCTTGACCAGGGCTTCTATCTCTTTTTCCACCTTGTCAGGGAGTTTGAACCCGTCAAAAGAAAAGAACTTGATCCCGTTATCCTCAAAAGGATTATGTGATGCAGAGATGACGACTCCTGCATCAAGTCTCATGGTTCTTGTCAGGAAGGCTATGCCTGGAGTGGGTATGGGACCTACAAGGATGACATTCATCCCCATGGAGCATATCCCGGATGTCAGGGCGCTCTCTATCATATAGCCTGATATGCGGGTATCCTTGCCAATAAGGACCAGGTTCCTGCCTTCTTCTTTTCTCAATACCTTTGCTGCAGCCATGCCCACCTTCAGTACGAGTTCGGGAGTCATGGGGTTCCTGTTAACCCGTCCGCGGATACCATCAGTTCCAAAAAGTTTCATTTTTCTGTTCCTTCCTTGATAATGATGTGTACATCTACATTCCCTGTCATTAATCTTACAGCAGGTATGTCTGATATTATATTGACCTTGCTTATGCTGCTTTCATCCAGTCCGGAGATATCTATGGGCTCTGTCCTGACAAAGGAGATTTTTTTCAGCACACTTTCAGGTCCTTCTACTTCCACCTTCTCAGGTTTTATGATTATCTGACTTATCTCTTTCCCCGGCGCCGGTTCTCCGGAAATGTCAGGCTTTACAGGAACTTTTTTTCTGACAGTCCTGTCAAGAATGATATTCACCTTTGAGGGGGTTACGTTGGAGATTGTAAGGGCCGGCGGCACCTTTATATTGCGTTTTTTTATCCTGTACGCCCCACGTCCCGGCTGTGCATCTTTCAGGTCTACATAAACCCTCAGGTCTTCAGGCTTGATCGACCTGAGCACCACTTCACTGCCAAAGAGACTCACCCTGACCGTATCACGGTCCTTTTTCACTATCTCATACCCCGGCGGGATGTTTATGTATTCTATGGGGACCTCAAGGGTGATTTCGGATACTCCCCTGCCGGATATAAGGAACCATAGGATTATAGCCAGGCAGAGAGCGAGGACCTTGAGGCCGAGGTTTTTGAAGAATAAATCCCTCATCTCCTCCCCTTCTTTCTCTCTGTGAACATATCAGTAAGTATATCCCGCAGGTGTCCCATATCCATGTGAGTCTCCAGCTCTCCGTTAACGGCAAAAGAGATCATGCCCGTCTCCTCTGAAGTTGTTATGGCAACTGCATCAGTCTCTTCGGTTATACCGATTGCAGCCCGGTGTCTTGTGCCCAGGGCACGGCTTATGTCCGTCCTGAATGTTATGGGCAGAAAACATCCTGCTGCCACTATCCTGTCAATCCTTATAATGACTGCACCGTCATGCATGGGCGAGCTCGGATGAAAAATACTGAGGAGAATCTCCTTTGAAACCTTTGCATCAAGCGGAGTCCCGATCTCTATAAAATCCTTGAGTGATATATCCCTTTCAATTACAATCAGGGCGCCTATCTTTCTGCTGGACAGGGCCACTGTAGCCCTGACTATCTCTTCCAGGGACTTCAGTTCCGAGGCCGAGGTAAGGGAAGGCAGGAAAGAGGTCTCTCCCATCTGGGCGAGGGCCTTCCTTATCTCGGGCTGAAAGAGGATTATCAGGGCAAGGACAACCTGTGCCCATAAGCTCTGTATAATCCAGTACATTGTATGAAGCTTGAGGTAACTGGAGAGAAAAAAGGCGCCCAGCAGAACACCAAGGCCGATGAGCATCTGGACAGCCCTTGTGCCGTTTATGATCAGAAGCACTCTGTACAGGACAAGAGCTACAACAATAATGTCCAGTATATCCTGCCATCTCAGATGTCTCAGGGCTTCTACCATATCCCTCCAGGGTAACAGTATTTCCTGTTGTTGATTTCAGAGCCACGTTGTCTGAAGCCGTGAAAAAACGGCAACAATAAATAAAAGTTAAGGAAATAATAACATTTTAACATAAAACCGGTGTTTGACAAAAAAACGGGCTTCAATTAATATAGAAATCATGATTTTTAATAATACGACTGGTTCGATGACACTAAAAACCGGAAGAAGTCGCAACATTGCAATGCTACTTACTCTTCTTCTCCTGAGTCTGATACTCGACCAGAAAAGTAAGGCCTGGGGGGCTTCTGTTAATGAGACCCTCCTCTCAGGCACTGATCAGGATGTAATAGATGAGGTTATGGATAATTCCCCCCCCTTTTTTGACCGGAGATTCAACTTGTTGTCAGGCTTTTCAATAGACGATAACCTGCTGTCAATAACTGCGACAGAGCTTACCCCCTATCTATGCAGGCAGTCCGGGCTTTCCCCTTCGCTGGATGCGGATATCCTTCTTCAGGAGACTGAGTCCCCTCAGGTGCAGGAGTTTGTCCTCCTTGCCTCGTATAAAGATGACGATTCGGCAAGGGACAGGGTGGAGAGACACATATATCTGTACACAACCAAAAAAAGAAGGACCTTTGCAACATGGCTTCAGCGTTCGGGCAGATATCTTGATACGATCAAGGCCATCCTTAAGGAGAACGAGTTGCCTGCAGACCTTGTTTATCTGCCCCTTATAGAGAGTGGTTACAGTACGGATGCACGCTCAAGTGCCCATGCAGTGGGCCCCTGGCAGTTCATGCAGTCAACCGGAGAGAGTTATGGCCTTAAGACGGATTACTGGAGAGACGAGAGGCAGGACCCGATTAAATCCACTGTTGCGGCAGCGCGTTATCTGAAAGACCTGTATAACCAGTTCGGTTCGTGGTCACTTGCCCTTGCAGCCTACAATGCAGGTGAGGGAAAGGTAAGGAGGGCTCTCCGCAAGAGCAGGTCTGACAATTACTGGAGCATCATCAGGACCAGGTACCTGAAGCAGGAGACGAGGAACTATGTATCAAAGTTTATAGCAGCAGGGATAATCGCATCCGAGCCGGAGAAGTACGGGTTTACCGATATAGATTATCATGAGCCGTTGAAGTTTGAGGAAGCTGAGATTAACAGCCCTGTATCACTGTCGTTCATAGCCAGGTGTACTGATTCGACGATAAAGACGATACGCGGGCTAAATCCCGAGTTGAAGAGATGGTGTACACCACCTGACCTCAAGACCTACAGGATTCGCGTACCTGAAGGAACGGGTGAGCGCTTTAACGAATGCTTCAATAATGCCACCCCTGAAGAGAGAATGCCGAAGATACCATACATCATCAAGAAGGGGGATACCTTGTGGGACCTTGCAAAGAGCTTTCACTTTACCCGCAAGGAACTCTATGCCCTCAATAAGGGCATTAACCCAAGGAGGTTAAGGCCCGGCTCCATCATCTATCTCCCCCCAACTAACGGGGCCTATGTAACGAAGACCAGGCCAAAGACACCATACATCATAAAGAAAGGGGATACACTGTGGGAGATTGCAAAGAGATTGCGCATCACGCGTAAGGAACTCTTTGCCCTTAACAAAGATATCAACCCTGAAAGGCTGAGACCGGGCTCGATTATTTATCTGCCCCTGAAAAGATAGATTTAATTTGTTGGCCCAGCATTTATTCAGAGAGACCTGTTCGTCTGCAATATCAAACATTTAACCAGTTGAAGACCTGCTCTTTACACACCCCTGCCCCCTCTTTTTAGAGGGGAGTTCGCCTCTCCCTGTTTTCTCAAGACTGTCTTTTACCTGCTTGCTCTTCCCCCTTACCTCATCCCGCTCTTACCCGTAAGAACATGAATGACAAGGGCTCTCCCCTCTATCAAGAGGGGATTAAGGGGTGTGTTCCTCTTTGAGTTTTTATGGCTTCTCTTTTTTAGTTGTTTCATTATTATCTTTATTGTTTATGTTATCCTTCATCTTTTTTTCTGCTTCCTTTTCGACCTCTGTAATGGCAAGCTGATAATAAGGCGACTGGGGGTAGTCTTTTGCAAGCTGTTCATATTTCTTGAGTGCCTCCTCTTTCCTGCCCATTTTCTCAAGTATGCTTGCTGAATCATGAAGGGCAACGTCTTTCAGAAACGGACTTGTCTTGAGATTATAGAGGGTGTCGAGTGTCTTGAGGGCCTCCTCTTTCCTGCCTTCTTTCATCTGGATTGCCGCAATCTTGTAGTATGCCAGAGGGAGGAGGTCTTTGTTACCTGAATACTTTTTTGTAAATTGCTCCAGGGTTTTCAGTGCCTCTTCATTCTGCCCGAGTGCAAACTGTGTGTTTGCAATGTAAAGGAGGGTAATGGGTGATTTCTTCTTGTCATATGCCTCCTGGAATTTTTCCAGGGCCTTTTTCAGGACAACCTCATCCGTTTTCTTGTCATCCTCCTGATAGAGGTTGTGGTAAAGCTTATACCCTTCATACTGAAGGGTTGCTGCCTGTTCGGTAATCTTTTTGTTATAAAAGAGCAGACCTGTCATTATTGTGATGAACAGGACCGTCAAAGCTGCACCGAGATATACGGTCTTTTTGTTCTCAAGATAATAATCCAACGCTTTTTCATAGAGAGATATGACCTCTCTCTCTCCAATATTCCTTTTCTGCACACGTTTTTTTATTGGTTTAGGCATTAATCTCCTCCCTGTAAAAAGACAGATTTAACTATTTCTTCAGATGTGGCGAATACCCTGTTCAGGACAGTTGTATCGAGTCCTGCCGAGAGTATAACTTTTGCTGCAAACCCGCGGTCTATAAGGTCTCCCGGAGAATGTGCATCGGTATTAATAACGAGTCTGGCACTGTACTGCTGTGCAAGTCGTGCCACATGTCCGTTTGACAGGCAATGTCCTTTTCTTGCACTCAACTCAAGGACAACGCCCTGTGCAGCGGCATACTTTACATCTTCCTCATCTATGAGCCCCGGATGGCTCAGGATATCGGCTCCCCCGGCAATGGCTGCCCAGTTTGTCCCCTCCTGAACAGGCTCCACCAGAGTCTCTCCATGAACAACAACAATCAGAGCCCCGAGTTTCCTTGCCTTTTTGATGCCTTTTGCTATGAGTTCAGGTGGAAGATGGGTGAGCTCAGCCCCTGGAATAACCTTTACAGGCTGTATGGCATTAAGCTCATCGGCAATCTGTACAAGCCTTGGAATAATAAAATCCATATTTGATGAATCCATATGGTCAGTGATCGCAATGGCCCTGTAACCCTTCACCCGTGCCCTTCTAACAAGTTCAGTCGGAATAAGCTCGCCATCGCTGAAGAGGCTATGTGTGTGGAGATCGATCATTAAAAAATCAGTTTCTGCATTTCAGGTGTTCTGTATTGCCTGTTAAACATTACCTGTTGCCTGTTCCTTTATAGCCGCTGCCTGTTCCTTTATATCCTCCACAGTAACTATAGAATAAAAAGGATACCCCTTTGCCTCTATATTCTCCCGGCCTCTCTGTTCACACCTGTCAAGGAGGGCCATAACGGCAATTATTTCCAGTTTATACTTCTCAGCTATCTCTATAGCCTTTATGGTTGAGGCCCCACTCGTTACAACATCATCGACTATAATTACTTTATCCCGGGGACCAACATTACCCTCTATCTGAAGGCCCATGCCATGCTCTTTAGGCTCTTTTCTTATTACAAAGGCCTCGATTGGGTCCTTGACATCATAGGAGTAACGTGCTACGGCTATTGCAATAGGGTCAGCACCCAGAGTAAGTCCCCCGATTGCCTTTGGTGAAAGGTTGAGTTCCTTTATCTTCTCATAAAAAAGTTTGCCAAGCAGGAATTGTCCTTCGGGGGTATAGGTAATCTTTTTGAGATTAAAGTAATACTTGCTCATAAGACCTGAAGTCAGACGAAACACAGGACTATCGCTATATTTAAAGGCATATTCACGTATAAGTTTAATTAACCGCTCTTTGTCACCCATCGCACCTCCAATCGTTTCAACCTTTTAAATTAACTCATTAAGAATAGTTTCTTCAAGCCCTCGATTGAGGTCATACTCAGGCTGCCATCCCAGTATTGCCTTTGCTCTCTCAATCTTCAGTGCGCTCCTCCTGAGGTCTCCGGACCTTGCAGCACCCTTTTGAGGGGTGTCAAACATGGCATCACTTGCGTATCCATGTCTCCTCATTATCTCCAGTATCGTCCTGTAAAGTTCACCAGTGGTGGTCTCCTTTGAAGTGCCTATGTTCACGGCGTCACCGGAGCCTTTTTTTAAGGCAAGCATATTGGCCCTGACAATATCCCCGACATAACAGTAGTCCCTTGTCATGCCGTCGGGTTCATCAGGATAATGGTAAATCATGGGAAGCTCTCCGTTTCTGAGTTTGTTCATGAATATGGAAACCACTCCTGCCTCGGCATGGGGTACCTGCCTTGGACCATAGACGTTTGCATAACGGAGAACAGTATAATCAAGGTTGTGTTGATGTT
Organism: bacterium BMS3Bbin07; assembly: GCA_002898135.1. Taxonomy (GTDB): domain Bacteria; phylum Nitrospirota; class Thermodesulfovibrionia; order Thermodesulfovibrionales; family JdFR-85; genus BMS3Bbin07. Next base: position 399 of record BDTQ01000215.1, on the reverse strand, counting down.
TGTAAAACCCGAGATAGTTCTCCGAGGTCAGCTTTGTTATGGCATAAGGAGAGAGCGGCAGTGGCTGGTCTGTCTCGGAGATTGGAATATTTTCCTTCTCACCGTAAATTGCACCCCCTGAAGAGATGAAAATAAATTTCCTTGCTTTGTATCTGACGGAATTCTGAAGCAGGTTTATCAGTCCCATTATATTTACATCGGCATCAAACGCAGGGTCTTCCACAGATGCAGGAACCGACATCTGCGCAGCATGATGATTTATGATATCGGGTCTTTCGATCTCAAAGACCTTGCTCATCTCTGCAGACCGTACATCAAGGAGATAAAATCGTGCTTGTGGGTTGAGATTCTCCATTCGTCCTGTATAAAAATTATCAACCACCACCACTTCATGGCCTT
>BDTQ01000214.1 GCA_002898135.1 bacterium BMS3Bbin07 | reverse complement strand
GGAGAGACAACGCTCATCCCCTCTCCCGCAAAGGCGGGGGCATTAGGCATCACCCTGAAGAGTCTTCTGGTATTGAGCCTCCCGGAAAGATATTCGAGTTTTATTCCTGCGGCGATCGAGACAACAAGGTGTCTGTCTGTAACCGCATCCCCTATCTCAGCAGTAGCATCTCCGATATCAGCTGGTTTTACTGCAAGGATAACAACATCTGACGATGACAGCACTTCCCTGTTGTCAGCAGTTGTCTTTACCCTGTATCTCTTCTTCAGGTAATCAAGTCTCTCTTTCCTCTTATCTGCTACTATTACCTTGTCTCCGGATGCACCAAGGAGTCCGTTTATTATCGCCTCTGCCATGTTGCCGCCACCGATAAAGCCTATCACTGATATAACCTCCTTCCAAAAATCGCTGACCCGACCCTTACCATGGTAGCTCCTTCCTCCACAGCCACCTCAAAATCACCGGACATTCCCATGGAGAGTTCAGGAAGTTTAAACCCATTCGTTTCAGCCCCATCCCTTATCTCCCTGAGTCTCCTGAACCAGGGCCTGACGTCCTCAGGTGTTTCAAGAAACGGCGGTATGGTCATCAGCCCCTCAACCACAAGATTATGCAATTTCCCGATCTCTTCAAGGAGGGCAATGAGCCCCTCCGGACTTATCCCGGACCTGACTTCTCCCCCGGCGAGTTTTACCTGAACAAGGAGCCTCTGTACCTTTCCGGCCCCTGATGCATAACGGTCTATCCTTTTAGCTAAATCCACTGAATCCACTGACTGTATCATATCAAAGAGTTGAACTGCAAGCTTTGCCTTGTTGCTCTGGAGGTTTCCAATCATGTGCCATGAGACCGTATCAGGCAAGACTCCATCCAGGACTGCAATCTTCTCCTTTGCCTCCTGTACCCTGCTTTCGCCAAGAAGTCTCACCCCGGCATCCACTGCCTCTCTTATGGCCTCGGGAGGGACTGTCTTGGTAACCGCAACAAGCTTTACCTCCAAGGGGTCTCTTCCCGCCCTCATTGCAGCATGTGAGATTCGCTTATACACACTACTGATAGATTCGACAATATGATCCGACATGATAAGGAATTACTTCAACCTCCCTCTCTTCCGTATTACAATCCTGGAATAAACTCCCCATATAACAAAGAAGGAAGCTATGCCGGAGGCATTGGCAATTATATCACCCACACTGAAATCCCTGTACGGCAGAAAGTACTGGATAATCTCTATTGTTATACCGTAAAGAAAGACTGCAACACCCAAAAAGACAAGAAAAGATAATTTCTCCCTTTTAAAGGCACAGTAACATAATGATGCAGTTATGAAGTAGGCAACAAAATGGGCGAATTTATCCGATACCGAAACCACCTTTTCCGGCGAAGGGATGACGGATAAAACACCAACAATTCCGACCCAGAGGAAAAAGGTTATCCTGTATGCTGTTTTCCAGTTCACACATAAAGTATAACCATTTTTATCATCAACTTTTCAATCTTTCCCGAGATCGCCTACAGAAAACCCGTCTCTATTGCCATCCTGGGGAATAACAATTTTACTTGGCAATAAGTACCCCAACATAATATAATATCATCATGAAGAAAGCACTGTCAGGTTTATTGCTTGTAATGATCTTCTTTCTTGCCTTCTACCTCAACAGCCTTTTCGGAAGAGAGACACCGGCTGACTACTCGGGACATCCCATATCACTGCCCTTCCCTGAAATTACAGAGATAACGGGGATTATAAAAAAAGGGGAAACACTCTTCGATATCTTTAAGAGACATGAGCTTGACATGCCGACGCTCTACAAACTGACCAAGGCATCAAGGAAAGTCTATAACCTCATAAAGGTAAAACCTAACCGCTCCTATGTGATTAACACTCTCAGGCTGGACGGCTCTGAAAGGGAAGAGATAAAGAACTTCAGATATTCAATAGACGACTCTCATTATCTGAAGGTAATAAATGGACCAGAAGGCTTCACGGCAGAAAAGGTGAGGGTTGCCTACGACAAGCGTCAATCACTTGTTAGGGGGACCATCAGTGACAACCTCATCAACTCCATCGGTAACGACAGGGAACACGTGCGAATTGCCTTTGACATGGCCGAGATATTTGAATCCAGCATTGATTTTGTAACTGAATTGAGACAGGGCGACAGCTACAGGCTGCTTGTAGAAGAGCTATGGCTTAATGGCGTCTTCAAGGGATACGGCAAAATACTTGCCGCAGAATTTACAAACAACGGAAAAACCTATGAGGCCTACAGGTTTGAGGTAGATGGAAGGAACGGCTACTATGACAGTAAAGGGAGTTCTCTCAAAAAGGCCCTCATGAGGGCCCCCCTCAGGTTCAGATACATAAGTTCCGGATTCAGTTACAGGAGAAAGCATCCTATCCTGAAAACCTACAGGGCCCACCGTGGTATTGATTATGCAGCACCCCGGGGAACTCCGGTCTCAGCTGCAGGTAACGGTACTGTCAGGTTTGCCGGCTGGAAGGGGGGATATGGCAAGCTCGTAATAATAAAGCATCCAAATGGCTACGAGACATACTATGGACACCTCTCAAGGATAAAGAAGGGAATAAGAAAGGGCAAGAAGGTCAGCCAGGGCAACATTATAGCTTATGTTGGAAGTACAGGGCTTTCAACAGGCCCGCATCTGCATTACAGCATAAAGCGTCAAGGTAAATTCCTTAATCCTCTAAAGATCAAGCTTCCAAGGAATCGCACCATTCCAGCCAGACTCACAACCGATTTCCGGAATCGCGTGGAGAGTCTCAGGGCTGAGTTAGAACAAGGTGGCGACAAGGAAAGGATTGCACAACGCTAATCATGACTATATATTTTTATCAAAAATATTTTCAAACTCCTTGTGTATCCTTAAGAAGAGATCGAACATCGAGGGGTCGAAATGAACCGGCATTGTCCGTCCATCCCCCACAGTGATAATCTCATAAGTATCCTCGTGACTGAATCCCTTTTTGTATGGCCTTGTGGATCTCAAAGCATCATACTGGTCAACAAGCATCACGATCCTGCCCTCAACAGGAATTTCTTCTCCTCTGAG
>BDTQ01000213.1 GCA_002898135.1 bacterium BMS3Bbin07 | reverse complement strand
CACTTAATAAAAGCCCAACTCCAGTCCCTGAGCCTTCTACCTTTATACTCTTTGGCACTGTGCTGCTGGGGGCTCTTGGTGTGAAAAGGTTAAAAAGATAGTTGAAGACTTTTATCCGCAGATTACACAGATTTACGCAGATTTCCCCAAGGATTTAAAGCAAAATTGACTGATTAAAGACAAATACCCTCTTTTAGACAGGATGAACAGGATGTTTCAGAATAACAGATTAACAGCAGGGCCTTATCCTTAGAGCAATTTATCCGCAGATTATACGGATTTTTGCAGGTTTTTTAAAAGAGAGACACCAATTCCTAAAAAACAGCCTGGGTAGTTTTCAGATATCTTCACAAACTTCGTTGGAATAATCACTTTCATTTCCTAATGTATCATAAGCCGTAACTGCGAAGCATATGGTGTCTGTTGTTGGCAGGGCTTCGTATATAACATCAATGATAGTGGCGATTTCGACACTTGTTGTGTCTTCTACGTCTATGGAGCCCGTATAACTACCGGAAGAGGGCCCATAATAGAGTTTGTATCCTGCAAGGTCGGTCAAAGGGGTTCCATCCTCATTTGTGGTTGGTGCATCCCACGCCAGCTTGGCATTTGTCAAGGCATTTGGATTGGTACTCCCGTCTCCGGTATAGTCAGCAATGCTACCGTCACCTGCCCCGCAACCGGATAAGACAAACAAAAGTGTTAGCGATGCAGCAAGAATGAGGAGAGTATTAAATTTTTTTCTTTTCTGAATCATGTCCGCCTTGCTCCGGAAACCTGAGATTAGGTCTGCTCCTGCAGATCTTTTAAGCCAGCTAATGTCCGTAACAGAAATATTTTTTTCATATCGTAGTTACAGAATACCAGATATTTCCGGGCGAGAATGTGATTAAGATCACGATTTTTCTGTTAATGCAACTTAGTATACACCAGGGAGAGTAAAAAAAATCATACTTTTACGGATGCCTATTCAACCGTTACACTCTTTGCGAGGTTCCTTGGCTGGTCAACATCACAGCCCCTCAACATACCGATGTAATATGCAAGGAGTTGCAGGGGAATAACATTGACAAGGGGAGATAGTGAAGAGTGTGTTGAGGGTACCGCAATCAGGTCATCCACCTTGTCACGAAGTGATTCAGGCTCGTCGGTTATTGCTATCACCCTTCCACCCCGTGCTTTAACCTCCTCTATGTTGGAGAGGGTTTTTTCAAAGAGGTTATCCACAGGGGCTACCACAACAACCGGCAGACCTTCTTCTATCAGGGCTATAGGGCCATGCTTCATCTCTCCGGCAGGATATCCCGTAGCAGGTATGTATGATATTTCCTTCAGTTTCAGGGCTCCCTCAAGGGCTATCGGATAGTTTATTCCCCTGCCGAGGTAAAGGAACGTCTTTGAGTATATGAGTGTCCTCGCAAGTTCCTCTATTCCTGAATTCATCTTCAAAGCCTTTTCCATAAATGCCGGTATCTTCAGGAGTTGAGACCTCAGTGTGCCTGCCTCTCCAGGAGTTAGCCTCCCGGTCCTGATTCCCAGTGCAATGGAAAGAAGGCAGAGTGCCCCTATCTGTGCAGTGAATGCCTTTGTAGAGGCCACACCTATCTCTGGGCCGGTCCTTGTGTACAGGACAGAGTCTGCCTCTCTGGATGATGTGCTCCCAACCACGTTGCAGATAGTTAGTGTCCTGGCCCCCCTCTTCTTTGCCTCCCTCTGAGCTGCAAGGGTATCTGCGGTCTCGCCGGATTGGGTAATCGAGATAAAGAGGGAGTCATGTTCAATTATGGGGCTTTTATATCTGTACTCAGAGGCTATCTCGACATCAACAGGGATGCGTGCAATGTCCTCAATCATGTATTTGCCTACGAGTGCTGCGTGGTAGGATGTGCCGCAGGCAACGACCTGCAGCTTGTTGAGCCCGATTGTCCGTTTTACAGTGAGACCAAATTCATCAAGAATCCTCTCGGGGTCTTCCGTCCACTCCCTGATGGTATCCATCATTGCCCTTGGCTGCTCATGGATTTCCTTGAGCATGAAGTGATTATAACCTTCTTTTTCAGCCATGGACGGAGTCCAGTCAATCTCTACTGCCTGCTCCTCAACATGTGTGGTTTCCTGAGAGTCAAGATACCGAAGTTCTATCCCTCCCTCTCCAATAGTACATATCTGTCCGTCCTCTATAAAGATAAACTTTCTTGTGTATGGAAGGAGTGCGGAAACATCAGAGGCAAAGAAAAATTCTCCATCGCCAATGCCTATTACAAGAGGGCTTCCTTTTCTGATGGAAAAAAGGGTTTTAGGATGTGCTTCATTCATTATGCCTATTGCAAAGGTGCCCCTTAAGTGTGTAATTGTTTCTTTTATGGCATCCCTTATAGGCAGTTTCTTTTTCAGATAGCTTGAAATCATCTGTGGAATAACCTCTGTATCAGTATCGGAGGAGAACTTATGGCCGTCTGCGATGAGGTGTGATCTCAAATTCCTGTAATTTTCAATTATCCCGTTGTGCACTACGGCAATCCCGTCTGCACGGTGCGGATGGGCATTTCTTGAGGAAGGTTCCCCATGTGTGGCCCATCTTGTGTGTCCAAGTCCGATCATTGCGTCCGGCGTTGGATGTGGCAGGATCCTCTGCAGGTCCTTAATCTTGCCTTTTGTTTTGTATATCTCTATCCCGTTACCATTCTGAAAGGCAATACCCGCAGAATCATACCCCCTGTATTCAAGCCTCTTCAATCCATCAACCAAAATCGGCAGGGAGTTCCTTTTCCCGATATATCCGACTATTCCGCACATGTTGCCTCCTTGTTCACTTGTAAAATTGTATAACCTTCACTTTAATGCAAACTTAAAAAGCAAGAAATATGCCTGTTTTTCTTGATATTTCGGGAGTTTTTTCATTATAATCTCAATAGGAACATGTCTCCGGGGTAATTTCTGTACGGAAAAATCTCCGGAGTTTTTTTATATATCCGTTATAATTAAAAATACTTAACGATTGTGGCCGGCAATGGCAGGTTTGACTAAAGATTTTCATTTGTCACGTCTCTTCTTCATCAGTAAGGGGGTATTGTGAAGCAGTCCTATAGCTTTTGTACTGATGACAGGTTATGCATCAATTCCTGGGGAAATGAGATTACAGAGGTTACGGGGATGCCTTCCTCTGCAGTACTTGGCATGAAATATTATGAAGTGCTTCCAAGGATATTAGCTGATGACAGGGATGCGCTGTCCGTCGCACTGGCAGATAAAACCCCCATGAACCTTAAAGGATATTCCTTTAATTGCCTGCATGACCGGGTTAAAGCTGATGTAAGAATCGATCCGGTAAGAGTTAGCAGCGGAAAAGTTGATGAGCTCAGGATAGAGATCAGGCCTTACTCGGCCTGTTCAATGGCCAGGAAATTGCAGAATTCCCAACGGCTTATTGATATTGGTAAAATAGCCTCCACCCTTGCACACGGAGTCAGAAACCCGTTGAATGCCATAAAGGGCTCGGTTGTCTATCTCAGAGAGAAATATTCGAATGAACAGACCCTTATAGAGTTTACAAGGATAATGGAGGAGGAGATAACGCGGCTTGATAACTTTATCTCAAAGTTTCTCAGTACATCCATATCTGTTGCCGGGTTATCTGAATCGGATGTTAACGCATTGTTGAAGAAGATCGAGATTTACACTTCCCTGCAAACACATGCAAATGACATAAGTGCTGACTATGAGTATGGTGATATACCATTGGTGGCAATAGACTCGTTTCAACTTGAACAGGCTGTACTGAACGTTATAAATAACGCGATAGAGGCTATGGGCGCGGGAGGGCATCTTTCAGTGAAGACAATGACCCAAAAGGTCTCTGATAATGATTTTGTGTTGATCGAGATATCTGATACCGGCCCCGGGATGGCTGACAATGGCCTTGGTGATATTTCTCCTGAGACCAGGGGCAGGGGGTTTGGATTGTTTATTACCCGAGAGATCCTTCAGTATTATGGCGGTTTTCTGGAGATAAAGAGCAAAAAGGGTGCTGGAACTACTGTAAGATTATATCTTCGCGTAAGTAGATAGGAGAGGTCTGAATGGGCAATGGAACAGTCTTGATTGTAGACGACGAGCCAAACGCCATTAAGGTGCTCTCTGCAATACTTCTGGAAGCTGATTATAATGTTGTTGAGTCCATAGACGTTGATATGGCCCTGAAAGCGCTCCACCAGGAAGACGTGGATGTAGTGATTACGGACCTGAGAATGCCGGGCAGGGACGGGATGCAGCTTTTTGAACACGTTACAGAAAACCACCCCGACATTCCTGTTATCTTCCTGACTGCATACGGGACTGTTGATTCTGCTGTACATGCAATTACACATGGCGCTTTTTACTACTTTATCAAGCCCCCTGACTATCTGAAACTCAAGAGTATCCTTGCTCGGGCGGTCGAACAGAGGCGCCTGAAGAGGGAGATAGAGGCACTAAGAAAGAGACTTGCAGAAGAGACATCGCTTCCACGGATTATCGGAAAAACACCCCAGATGCTCAAGATATTCAATACAATTGAGACAATAAAGGATTCGGAAAGCAGTGTTATTATTTGTGGTGAGACCGGGACAGGAAAGGAATTAATTGCCCGGGCATTACATTTTGGCAGTACCCGGAGAGACAGGCCCTTTGTTGCAGTGAATTGTGCCGCCATCCCGCGGGAGTTACTGGAGTCTGAACTCTTTGGATATGAAAGGGGGGCCTTTACAGGGGCTGTTTCAAGAAGGATAGGCAGGTTTGAGGAGGCCTCCGGTGGTACCCTCTTTCTTGACGAGATAGGTGAACTTGATCTTTCCGTTCAGTCAAAGATGCTCCGGGTCCTTCAGGAGAGAGAGATTGAGAGACTTGGAAGTAACAGGAAGATCAAGGTCCATTTCAGGCTTGTTTCATCTACAAACCGCGATCTTGAAAGGGAGGCGAAGGCCGGTAATTTCAGAAAGGACCTTTTATACAGGCTGAACGTTATACAGATTAATGTGCCCCTTCTCAGAGAGAGGCAGGATGACATTCCTTTACTTGTATCGGAATATGTCAATGAGTTCTGTATAAGAGAGAAGAAAGTGCTTACCGTATCAGATGAGGTGATGAGAATATTTCATGACTACCACTGGCCGGGAAATGTCAGGCAGCTGAGGAATGTTATGGAGAGGGCTGTGGTGCTTTCAAAGGGGGAGACTATTACTTCACGGGAACTCCCTGATGAGTTTGTCTCCCTGAAAAAGAGGGAGGGCCCCCTTCATTCATTAAGGACCCTCAGCGAATTGGAGTCTGAGGCTGTAAAGAATGCACTTCGGGTATGCAATGGCAATAAGTCAAAGGCTGCAAGACTGCTCGGGATATCAAGGAAGGCACTTTATAAAAGGATCAAGGACTGGAATATTGAATGAGTGTGTCCATTGGAGACAATATTATTATTAAAATTCTTTAATTTTAAAGGATTGGTAGAAGTGTAGCATTATGATACACTTTTGCCGATTCCTGTAGCTGGGGAATGTTGTTTCTATTGGACACAGATGCAGCCGTTTTAACGGGGCAGTTTAAGGCCTTTAACACGCTCTGTTGTTAAAGTTACGATTTTTTGTTCAGGCATTGATTTTGCTTGTGTTGAGTGTCATGCCTGCTGAACGTAATAAAACAATACTGATAATTGATGAGTCAGGGTTCACACGTGTATGTTATGCGATTCTTGAATTTGAGGGATACGGAGTTGAAACGATTGGGAATTCATCTGATATTGCAGTCAGACTGAACAATAATGAATTCGGACTGATAATAACGAGTTATCCGTATGGTGCTTTTCTTTTCGAGGATATAAAGAAGAGAGATATCCCTACGATTATCCTTTCCGATCATATTAACAGCGACCTGATCAGCATACTCGAAAACTTTGATAACTCTTATTGCATGATAAAGCCGCTTGATTACCGGAAATTCATGTCTTTGGTAAAACAGGTAATGGGGGGCGAGCTGAATATTCAGGGAGGGTATGCGATTGTTTAAAAAAATCTTTCTGGTTCTGTTGGTTCTTTTTTTCATTGCAGGCTGTGCTGAGAAGCCCCGGGAGGAGTCGCTCAAAGAGGGGATTGCATATATCAAAGACGGGAATCCCAGGGGGGCTATTGTTCTCTTAAAAAATGTCCTTGACAAGGATAAGAATTTTTTTGAAGCAAGGTTTTACCTTGCAAGGGCCTATCTTTTAACCGGTAAGTTTGACAGGGCGGAGAAGGAATTCCTGAAGGTCCTCAGGCAGAAACCGGACTATACGGACATTCATTTGGAACTTGCAAAGATATATCTCTACACGGAGAAGGCAGATGATGGAATAAAGGAGGTGGAGGTTTATCTCCACAAAAAACCGGATGTCCCAGAGGCATATGAGGTGCTGGGTCAGCTTTTTTTAATTAAGGGCAGGACAAAGGAAGCAAGGGATTATTTTCAAAAGGCCTTAACCCTCGATCCGGAGAGAATCCCTGCCAGACTTGCCCTCGCCGGGGTATACATGAATAATGGTGATGATAGCGATGCAAGGGCACTCCTGTATGAGACTATGGAGAGGGATGCCAGGAATACAAAGGCATACTACATGCTGGCGAGCCTGGAGACATCCTTAAATAACAGGGACGAGGCATTAAAGGCTTATCAGAAGATAATAGAGATAACCCCAAAGGATGTTAACGCCTTTTTCAGGGCCGGGTTATTACATGTTGCCAACGGGGAACTGAAGGAAGCTGAGGGGATGGCAAATAAAATCCTCAA